>JAHJNE010000597.1 GCA_018820995.1 Gammaproteobacteria bacterium
CATCAGCAAGTCAGTTCCACCATTTTGGGCTGACAATAAGATAGACAAAAGGAAGGATTTATTGCGCAAATTCAGTCATTGCATGCGGCAATTGTTGCCAGGCTTTTTGCAAATGTTGGTATTGTTGCTCGCTGATTGAGGATTTACTAAAAGCAAAATAAACCGGATTTCCGTAGACTAAAAACAATTTATTAAAACTGTCCGCTGACAAGGTCCCTTGACTAAACATTTGGCTCAAAATTAACTCGTCTTCAATGGTCACATCAACTCTGCCATTGATCATTAAATCGATTTTCTGCCGGTGCGTTGGCACAAATACCAACCGTTGTTGAAAGGCAGGTTGCGGCAACAGTTTGGCAAATGATTCACCATAATAAGCACCTTTGGTTAGCGACAGATATAACGGACTTTGGGCTAATGCATCCAGGTTATTAATGCCCAGCGTTTTGTCGGTGCGACCGACCGCCCAAACCCGCTCTTGTCGGTGTGGCCCGACAAAATACATAAAACGCTCACGCTCGGCAGTTTTCGACATCCCCACCATTACATCCAATAGTCCTTTTTGCATCAGCATCATGGCTCGGCCGGCAGGAACTTCCACCCGCTCCAATTGACACCCAGCCTTCGTCGCCAACTGTTGTAGTTGACCGCTATATCGCTGATACAGCCGAGCATGAACGCCGTTGCTTAATTCTTGAGGATATTGAACGCGCAACTGACAACTCGGCAGTTCTTTGGCCATGACAGGGTGAACGACAATTGACGCAGCCAGCAACCAGCCACAGGTTTGACGAAGACGTTTGAATGGATACAGCTGCAACATCGCACTTCCAAATTACTCAGGCTCTGTTTCCAGCTTAGCGTGATTCTGGCGACAAATGTAATTATTCCGATGGCCAAAATGTTTGATCACTGTAGTGGCACACTGATGACAAATGTCACCTCGCTTTGATGACGAATGCCCCTGCTGTTGCTACCAGGCAAAGTGCAGACTGAGTTGAAGGATTAAAACGAGGAGCATTTGATGAGCACGACCTTTGTCGAGATCAGTAATCTCAATAAAAAATTTTCGCAACATCAGGTATTAAACCAATTGAATTTAACCATTCATGCCGGTGAAATTGTGGCGATTCTAGGCGAAAACGGTACCGGAAAAACCACCCTTCTGAACATCATGCTTGGTTTGCTGCCAGCGGACAGCGGCGAGGTGCAGTTGTTTGGCCGGCCAGTCAGTGACTTGAAACAGTCGATGCCGCTGCGGGGCAATATTGGCGTGATGCTGCAACAAGCCAGTTTACCCGGCAATCTGACGGTGCAAGAACATTTGCAGCTGTTCAGTTGTTATTACCCCAACCCAAGGCCACTACCAGAGCTTATCCAAAGCTGTGGCCTGAGCGACATCGTTCATCAACGCTTTTCATCGTTGTCGGGCGGACAAAAACAAGCGGTGTTATTTGCGCTGGCCATTGTTGGCAAACCGGTGTTGTTGTTTTTAGATGAACCGACGGTTGGGCTGGATGTCGCAGCTCGACAGGCATTCTGGCAACAAATTCGGCAGGCAAAAGCCGACGGCATCAGTGTGGTACTAACCACCCATTATCTGGAAGAAGCCGATCAGTTGGCATCTAGGATTTTGGTGCTCAAAAACGGTCAATTTATTGCGGACGGCAGCCCTGCGGCATTAAAAGCGCTGAACCAAACCCGGCAACTGTGTTGCAGCACACGGCTTGCCACTTCGCTAATTCAAAGCTGGCCAGAAGTACAGCAAGTTGTGGTGTTCGAGACCGCCGAAAAAACAGATGCAGAAGCTTTGCAACAACTGCAGATCCAGAGTCTGCAACCTGAACAAACCTTACGCCGCATGCTGGCGTTGGACGAACAACTGTCTGATTTGACCGTCAGTGGCGTCGGTTTAGAGCAGGCCTTTTTACAACTGACCCAACATAAGGAGCACAGCGCATGAATACCCTCAATTCCCTTTGGCTTTCGCGGCCACAGCAACTGCATCTGCTGCTGACTGAAGCCAAATATGACCTACTGACCCTGTGGCGTACTCCTGGTTTTGTCGCTCCCAGTCTGATTTTCCCGGTGATGTTTTATCTGTTGTTTGGCGTCTTTCTGACCAAAGGTGGCCAGAGTGACTATTTGCTGGTGACTTATTGCTGCTTCG
>JAHJNE010000598.1 GCA_018820995.1 Gammaproteobacteria bacterium
AATTCAACAGTAAATCAACGGTTCAACTTACCCAATTTTGAGGATAGTTATGTCACTTATTCACGTTATCGAGCAGCTAGGCGCCAATTCAGCATTACAACAGTTAAATCAGGCACAACTGACAGCTATGTTTAGTGACGCTGAAACGAATGCAACACAATTAGAAGCACTATTAAAAGGCAATATTGATGCTCTGACCGACTTGCTACAAGTACCTGTCTATCGCTGCATCCTAGAGGTTCCGGCAGAGGAAGAAGAGCAACCAGCTGAACCAGAAGGTGAAAAATCAGCAAATCCTTCTGTGCGTTTCCAATAACACCTGATGTGAAAACGCTTATTGCACTTCTAAGCTTGGTATTGTTATTCGCTGCAGTACCGAGCTTTGCCAAAACTGAGTTGGATTCGTTATTTGCCGCAGCAGATAATGCAAGCACTTCAGATCCGACAGAATTCCAAGTTTTGTTGCAACAAATATCAAAAGAAACACTTTCAGCCAACCAACTACAATATTATTTGTATCTGCAAGGATATAAATCACAAGTTATTGGCGAACATGACGAAGCAATAAAACTATATCAACAAGGGTTAGTAACCGGTAGTTCTATTGAGTTAAGATATCGTACGCTACTAATGCTCTCTAATGTCATGTCCGTAAAGCAAAATATTACTGCATCTTTTAGCTTTTTGTTTCAGGCAAATGAATTAGTTACTCAAGTCTCTGATCCGGAGCTAAAACACAGAGCAAAAATACAAGCTATAGCGTCATATATGACACTAAAACTATACAAAGAAATTAATACAATTAGTCAGGAGTTACTTGATACTGACGTCCAAGGTTTGTCGCGGTGCTATGCTTTATATTATAACAACTATAGCACTCAGGAACTCAAACCAGAAAAAACGCAGTTAAGCCAAATACAGGCAGGAATTGATTATTGTAAAAGTCAAAAGCAGCCTATTGTAGAGTTATTCAGCTGGTCATTGCTTGCAAAATATTATCTGTTTCATAAAGATTTCAAAAAAGCCGAAGATATTTTAAAAGCCAACTTGCAAGAAGTTGAAAGTAAAAAGTACGTTCATCTAATTGGCTACTTCTACGTCTTACTAGCTCAAGCGCAGTTGGATTTAAATGAAAAATTGGATGCTAGCAAAACCTTAGATAAGCTATTAAAAATGAAAAACATTTCATCGTCTAGTGAACCTATGGTTAACGGTTTAAAGTTAAAGGCCGAGATTGAAGAAAAACTTGGCAATACTAATTCTGCATTACAGTTTTACAAAAAATATATTGAAGCAGACACTATTTATAAAAACACCTTATCTTTGCAGCAAACTTCTTATCATTTAGCAAAAAATGAAATCCTAAATAAAAACCAACAGATCGCGTTGTTAGAGAAAAACAATCATTTATTGACCCTTGAAAATGATCTTTCGACGGTCGAAAACAGCAATAAACAACTGTTGATTGCACTGCTATTAACCCTGTTAACTTTTTTAAGTTATTTTGCGTTTAGAGCCTTTCGAAATTCCAGCCTCTACCGGAAACTGGCCGAAAATGACAGCCTGGTTGGCATCAGTAACCGTTATCATTTTACTAAAAAAGTCTCGGCTACCCTTGCCAGCAGTCAAACAACCAAGCAGGTTGATGCATTTATTATTTTTGATTTAGATTGGTTTAAACAAGTGAACGACCAACATGGTCACCTGACCGGCGACTGGGTATTAAAAGCCGTGGTTGAGCATTGCCGCCAGTTTGTGCGAAATATTGATATTTTTGGCCGCATTGGTGGTGAAGAATTTGCGGTATTTTTACCGGCTTGCACCGCTGAAAAAGCCGCCTTACTTGGCGAAATTTTACGCGATGCAATAGAGCAGATAGATTGCAGTGGCAGTGGACACCCAATCAACATTACCGCCAGTTTTGGGGTGACCTGCACCGACCGCTCCGGCTATGAGCTCAGACAATTGTTCCGCGATGCCGACGTTGCTTTGTATCTGTCGAAAAATCAGGGCCGGAATAAAGTCACCTTATTTGACACTCATGACCAAAAAGAAAGCAAAACGCCCGCACTATGAACAGCAACGTGACAGCTACGATTAAAAAACAGATTAAAAGCGCACGATTAACTTTAACCGCAATCACCCAATCCGAATTAGCTCTCTACCAAAGCTTGTATGGTGATCCGGTCACGATGCAATTTATTGGGCCTTGTTACGACCCGGCAGAAAGTGCCGTGTTGTTTCAGCGCTGCCTGAAGCGGACCGAACAAGCCAATTCGGGCTGGCATTTTTTTTCCGTTCAATTGGCCGGGCAGCTCCAACACCACGAACAACACGAACAACACGAACAACACGAACAACAAAAAGTAATTGGTTTTATCACGCTGATCGCCAAAAAATCCAATGTAGCCCCATTTGAATTTGGCATTGTGCTAAGCACGGCCAGACGTGGTTTAGGTTATGCCGCAGAAGCTTTGACCGCCTTGTTTTTACATTGTTTTTGTCAGGCCAACATTCCTGCTTTGCTGGCACGGGATAATCCAAATAATAACGGTATGCTCAAACATATCCGGCAATTTGGATTTGTCGCCGCACCGGCAGAGCCGCAGAAAAATACACCGCCTGAAAAAAATGCAGAATTAACCAGCTATGTACTTTACCCGTCCGCTAAAAATATCGCGTTACTCAACCAACTCAGCCAATCTTTTCTGGCGCCGCCCAGAGTGCTTGTTGCAGCTGAAATAGCGGAAATAGCTAAAAACTCCACCGTCTCTAGGCTTTAATCAACAAGGAATTTACCATGCAAGCAGGCAGCATCGTTCTCGTCGGGACGGGTATTACTTTAGGATCTCACATCAGCCCTTTGT
>JAHJNE010000006.1 GCA_018820995.1 Gammaproteobacteria bacterium
CTGCAAATCCCAAACAACGACAGCTGGGCACGCGATCACGGCCCAATCACCGTTTACGATCAAAACGGCAAAGCTATTTGGCTGAATTTTGATTTTACCGCTTGGGGTAACAAGTTTGATTCGAAACTTGATAATCAAATCAATGGCCATTTATTTGGCGCCGAAATCATCAAAGCCAAAGCGATTGAATCGATCGATTTAGTGCTTGAAGGCGGCGCCATTGAAACCGACGGCAAAGGTGTATTGTTGGCAAACGAAAGCTGCCTGTTACATCCAAATCGCAATCCACAAATAGACAAAGCGCAGTTGGAACATCGACTGGCGGAGCTTTTTGGCATTCAAAAATTCTTGTGGCTGCAGCTTAACGCCCTGTCAGGCGACGATACCGACGGTCATATTGATACCCTGGCCAGATTCACGCCGCAAGGGGCGATTGTCCATGTCAGCTGTGACGATGCGGCAGATGAGCACTACCAGCAACTGCAACAGCTAGCTCAGCAACTAGCGGCCTTTACCGATTTAAATGGTCGCAGCTACCCGCTAGTGCCACTCCCTTGGCCTGCGGCCAAATATGACAAAGCAGGCAGCAGATTACCGGCCAGTTACGCCAATTATCTAATCATCAATGGTGCTGTGCTCGTCCCTACCTATCAAGACGCAAAAGATGCTCAGGCATTGGCGGTTATCGCGCAAGCCTATCCTGGCTATAGCATTATCGGCATCGATTGTTTACCACTGATCCGTCAACGCGGCAGTTTGCATTGCGTGACTATGCAATTCCCACGAGGCGTTTTATGAGTACAGCCAATTTACTGGCCAGCCTGCCGCAACTGTCGGCAGCACGTGATTTATTAAGTTGGGGCAACCTGCAAGGCGCAGCTTTACCCTTGATGTTGAGCGAGTTATTACGCCAGCAACAAGCTTTATATTTGTTAATTGTGCCAGACACACCAACGGCACTGCGGATTGAACAAGAACTGTCGGTATTTTTAGGCGACAGCAGCTTGATCCATAGTTTTCCAGATTGGGAAACCTTGCCTTATGATATCTTTTCGCCGCATCAGGATATTATTTCGCAGCGTCTGCGCACCCTGTACCAACTCCCCCATTTGACCCAAGGCTTGGTGATTGTCCCGGTCAGCACCTTGATGCTGCGCTTGTGTGAACACAATCATCTGCAGACGCAAAGTCTGGTGCTGAATAAAGGCCAGCGGCTAGACCTGACCACGCTCAAGCGCCAGCTGACTCAAGTTGGCTATCGGGCTGTTGATCAAGTGATGGAGCACGGTGAATTTTCAGTCCGTGGCTCGTTACTCGATTTATACCCGATGGGGAGTAATTTACCTTATCGTATTGACTTTTTTGATGATGAAATTGACGGCCTCCGTACTTTTGACCCAGACAATCAACGCACTGTAGCGCAGGTCGATAGTATCGAATTGTTGCCGGCACACGAGTTTCCACTGGATAAAGCCGCTATTGAGCGTTTTCGCAGTCGTTATCGCGAAATATTTCCGGCGCGAAACGAAAAAGAATCGTTATACCAGCAAGTGAGCCAAGGTGTGCTGCCGGCGGGGATTGAATATTATTTGCCGTTATTTGCCGAAAAAACTGAGTCTTTATTAAGCTTTTTTCAGCATCAGACCGTGGTGTTGGCGCTTGGCGACATTGAAGCCGCCGCGCAGCGCTTTTGGCAAGATGTGGATAAACGCTATCAGGATCGCGCCATAGATTTATTAAGGCCCATCCTCAGACCACAACAATTGTATTTCACGGTCGATGAGTTATTCGCCGAGCTCAAACCCAGACCACGTATTAAATTGTCGCGCGCACAATTGCCGGAAAAAGCCGGTCAGGCCAATTTACCTTGTCAGTTATTGCCGGACTTAACCGTCAATCATCAGCAAACCGAACCGCTAGCCAACTTAAAAGCCTTTGTGCTGCAACAAAAGCAGCAGCATGGCCGTGTGTTATTTATGGTGGAATCTCAGGGCCGCCGTGAAAGTTTGCTGCAACTGGTGCAAAAGGCCGGCATTCGCTTGCCGCAAGTCGAAAGCTGGCTGGATTTCGCTACTGCCGATCATGATATTGCCATCGGCATTGGAGCGCTGGAACAAGGCGTGTGGCTGAAAGATTGCGGCAATATTGCGCTCATTAGTGAAAACGAATTATTCGGCCTGAAAATTAGCCAAAGGCGCCGGCGTAAACACAGCCAACAAGTCTCCAGCGATACCATTATCCGCAACCTGGCAGAATTGTCCGAAGGCCAGCCGGTGGTGCATTTGCAACACGGTATTGGACGTTATCAGGGCTTGCAGGTACTGGATGCCGCCGGCATTACTGCTGAGTTTGTCACTATTGAATATGCCGGTGGCAGCAAGCTTTATGTGCCGGTGTCGTC
>JAHJNE010000599.1 GCA_018820995.1 Gammaproteobacteria bacterium
ATATCCATTTTGCTGACCATGAAATGAAAACCCCAATGTTGGTCCAATTGATAGTTCACACCAGCCTGCACCGCCAAACCCCAGCTGTCTTTTAATTTCAGATCTACATTATCATTGGCAGTGGCTACATTGAGCGCCTGCAGTGTGCTTTTTAAAGCGCCGGATGCAGAAGAGTCAAAGAATTTGGTGAAGTTCAGACCCAAACCAACAAATGGATCAAATTTGCTGTCACCCAAATCAAAGTGATACTGCGCCAATAAGGTTGGAGGTAAATGTTTAGTATTACCAATGTCCAAGCCATCGATGGCAGAACCTTTCACGGTAATGTCATGACTGAACGGCGTGGCAGCAATCAGTTCCATCGTCCAGTTGTTATCAATTTTATAGTCAATGGTCAGACCTAACTGCGTGTTATTGTTCACTCCAACTGTGGTCGAACCGGCTGGCAAACCTGCAACTTGTTCTACGACGTTCAATGAGCTGCTGCTGTCATTTGGCGCAACCTGAATCGCACCTACGTTAACAGAAATATTGGCCAATGCAGATGCCGAAGTCATAGTGCCGATAGCCAGCGCCAACATGCTTAAAGTTGTTTTCATCATCAATTCCTTCATCTTCTCTGAGGTTTTTTCAACTGCGGGCATTGTGCGCTGTTGAGCGCGGAAAACTTTGGGCTGGATCAAACAATGGCGATGGTATTGAGTGACTTTTCGAAAAAATTTGATTTAAAACAATCTTTTTCGCGATGTCGATCTTAGCCGTGTCGTTAGTCGGGAATGAGCCTGGTGTTCTTTGGAAGCATTGCCATTCGATCAAACCGCTGCAAAACTGTGCTTTTACAGCCTGTTTTGTTGAAAAATTACATACTTATGTTGCTCTGAATACTTTGCAAGCAGCAGGGGCGCGGGTATAGTACAAAAAGCTTATTTGCGGCGCAGGCCTTGGCTTTTATGCTTGGCAGGGGGAGAGAACTGCAACATCCGCAGCTAGGTACACGCAGGATAGACAAACCATAACAAGAGAAAATGTATGTCAATAACTACACCCACCAGCGCTAGCGTTGGTCAGGCAGAAAGCGGGCAGAATTATAATTTTGCTTTAACCAGCCTGACTTTTTTGTTTTTTATCTGGGGTTTTATTACCTGTCTGAACGATATTCTGATCCCTCACCTGAAAAACGTGTTTGATCTGAACTACACACAAGCCATGCTGATCCAGTTTTGTTTCTTTGGTGCTTATTTCCTGGTGTCTATTCCAGCAGGTTATCTGGTGAAAAAAGCCGGTTATCAGCGGGGCATCGTCATTGGTTTACTGATCGCCGCTGCCGGTTGTTTGTTATTTTATCCGGCGGCATCAGTACAAGTGTATCCGTTATTTCTGGTTGCGCTATTTGTACTGGCTTCCGGCATTACAATTTTGCAAGTCGCAGCAAACCCATACGTCACGGCACTTGGCAAAGCTGCCACTGCGTCGAGTCGTTTAACGATGACACAGGCTTTTAATTCATTGGGTACCACTATTGCGCCATGGTTTGGTGGTTTGTTGATTCTGGCTGCTGCGACTGCTGAAGTTGGAACCGCTGAGTTTAAAGCGCAGGAAGCTGCAGCAGTACAGGTTCCTTATTTGATTTTAGCGGCGGCTTTATTAGTGCTGGCGGCGGTATTTGCATTTTTAAAACTGCCAAAAGTTGCTGAACATCATCAAACAGAGATTGCTGAAGCGGATGCAGGTTCTGCCTGGCAATACAGCCATCTGGTGCTGGGAGCCTTAGGCATTTTTGTGTATGTAGGTGGTGAAGTCGCCATCGGTAGTTTTTTGGTTAATTTCCTAGGTGAGCCGCATATTGCTGGTTTACCTGAAGCGACCGCCGCAGCCTACATCAGTTATTACTGGGGGGGCGCCATGGTCGGACGTTTTATTGGTGCTTTAGTTATGCAACGTGTAGCGGCTGGCAAAGCGTTGGCATTTAATGCCGTCGCTGCTGCGTTGTTGGTGATTGTGGCGATGACCATGTCGGGTTCAGTTGCGATGTGGGCTATTTTGTCGGTTGGGTTATTTAACTCGATTATGTTCCCGACTATCTTCAGTTTGGCGGTCACCGGTCTTGGTAAATATACCAGTCAGGGCAGCGGTGTGTTGTGCCTTGCGATTGTCGGTGGAGCGATAGTGCCATTATTCCAGGGCGTCCTTGCAGACAGTGTTGGTTTACAACTGTCTTTC
>JAHJNE010000600.1 GCA_018820995.1 Gammaproteobacteria bacterium
CTAACAAAGTGCGCGGTTTAAATTCCGGCTTAATCAGCTGGGCATTGATGCTGTCATAAAACGCATCAGCATTGCTGGCCGTTAACGGCTGCGTCAGGCCAAACACTTCGCTAAACACATGATCCAGCCACATCCGCGACGGCGTGCCACGGAATAAATGAAAGTGACTGGCAAAGGTCTGGAAGATTTTGCGGTAGTCGGTTTCAACCGCCACGCCATCTTTACGACGAATACCTAAACTTTCCAATGAAATGCCCTGGCTGTAGAGCATCCGAAACACATAATGATCCGGCAGTAATAACAGGCTGGTGGCATTGTCAAAATTGGCATTTTCAGCAAACCATTTTGGATCGGTATGACCGTGCGGGCTGACGATCGGTAGCCCGGCAATTTCCCGATATAAACGTTGTGCGATAGCGCGCACTGTTGGATCAGACGGAAATAAACGATCAGGATGTAAAGTTAACGCGGCCATTTGGGCTCCTTCAGTCACAGACTTTGCTGCCACTGTTGCATTTGTTAAAGCGTGACGCCGTTTTTCCACAGCGCAATTTCTTTATTGTCAGACTTCTCGTTCCGGGTGTACTGACCCGAAGCGACTTTAAGTAAATATCGGAAAAATTCTTTGCTAAATTGCTGACTATCAACCCCCGTCTGCAACATGGCGCCGGCGTCATAATCAATCCACATCGGTTTACGCATGGCTAAATTTGAGTTCGAAGAAATCTTCACCGTCGGTACCGGAAACCCTAATGGCGTGCCGCGACCTGTGGTGAACAACAACATGGTGGCACCAGCGGCGGTTAATGCGGTTGACGACACCGCATCATTGCCCGGCCCTTCTAGCAAGGTCAGGCCCGGTTTAGTGGCGAGTTCACCATAGTTGATGACTTGCTCAACCACGGCTGAGCCCCCTTTTTGAATGGCGCCTAAGGATTTTTCTTCCAGTGTCGTCAAACCACCGGCTTTATTGCCCGGGCTTGGGTTCTCATAGACCGGCTGGTTGTTGTCGATAAAATATTGCTTAAAGCTATTGACCAACCGCACTAAATCGTTAAATACCGCTTCACTGCGGGCGCGCGCCATAAAGACTTGTTCAGCGCCAAACATTTCCGGCGTTTCGGTTAGAATCACTTTGCCACCGGCAGCGGCGGCTAAATCAGCGACTTGTCCCACCAATGGATTGGCTGTCAGGCCACTCAAACCGTCGGAGCCTCCACATTTCATGCCGAACACCAAATCCGATACCGGACACGCAGTCCGTTCATCTTCAGCCATCAGCGCCAGCAATTCTTCAACGGCGGCAATGCCCTCTTCCACTTCATCTTCAACTTGCTGCGCGTTAAAAGAGCGAATGCGACTTAAATCAACACCCGGACTGGCTTCCAGTAATTTTGATAGCTGATTGTTTTCACAACCAAGCCCCACCACCAACACGGCACCGGCATTTGGATGCTGAATTAAACCGGCCAGAATGGTGCGGGTATGGGCTAAATCATCACCCAGCTGCGAGCAACCAAAAGGATGGGTATAAGCAAAAACTCCGTCAATATTGCGGTAGCTATCATCAAGCTGAGCGGCTAAACGTCGGTTAGCTTCCGCGGCAATTCGGGTGGCAGCGCGGTTAACACAGCCGACGGTATTGATGATCCAAAGCTCATTGCGGGTCCCAACTTTGCCATTTTTGCGGCGATAGCCCATAAATTCTGTTGGTAAATCAGTTGGGTAAGTCAGTTCCGCCGCTTCACAGCCACTGTAGCTATAGGATAATTCACCGCTGAGTTTGGTCGCGGTGTTGTGCGAGTGAATGTGCGCGCCCGCTTTGACCGCGGTCGTGGTCGCACCAATGGCAAAACCGTATTTACGCACTTCATCGCCGAGCGCTAAATCAGCAATCGCCACCTTGTGCCCGGCCGGGATCTCTTCCAATGCCGTTAAGTGCTGATAAGGCTCGGGCAGTATTTCACCACTATCAATGGTTCGCAGCGCAATCAGCACATTATCGCGTGGATGCACTTGCCACAGCGCAACGGTTTGTGAAATTTCCTGCTGCGGCAAACTGACGCTGCAACCAGCTTTGCTATTGGCAGCATTCTCGTTACCGACCGGATTTGCCGGTGTTTCAGTCGACATCAACTCACTCCTTTGCCCCGCCTGGTTGGCAGTGGCAACAATTAAATCTTTTGGCCATCGATACTTTTAAACGCAGCGGGCGGCTAATTTTTAACACAACAGGTTGCTATGTTTTTAGCGAAGCAGACGGCTATCACTTTGGCCGCTTTTGCCTCAGTCATTTTTTCTTTAGTCATTTTTGTCTGAATAAGTCAGCAACTAAAGGTTTGCCGTTAAAAAGCACATGGTTTAATTGCAGCTGCGGCGCCAATTCAACGACCCCAAGCTCAGCTTGGTCAATGGTCACATCAGTCAACTGCACCAGCCCCACCGGCGCGCGTGGCAAACCGCGGATTTCAAAAATTCGTTGGGCTTTTTTCACATGAAAATGACTGACAAAAATATTTTGGACCGAAGGTAAATGGTCACCGGCATCGCCTTCTTCGTAATAAAAGTTGATGACGATAGCGTCTTTGACTTCACCAATATCAATCTCGGTTAAGGCAACAGTGTCAATTTTTCCGCCGCGTAACGAGTTGGTTTTGATCCGCAAACCACGCTCCAGATCCGGACTGCTCATCCGCAGTCTTCTGGCAAAAATGTGGTTCGCGCCACCGGAAATTTCGCTGCCAAGCACCACACCACCGTGACCGGCTTTCATCATGCAATCCTGGATCACCACATTTTGGATCGGTGTTGCAAGGCGTCGCCCGTCGTTATTTCGCCCGGACTTCAGCGCAATACAGTCATCGCCGGTATCAAATAAACAATGTTCAATTAGCACTCTGTTGCAGGATTCCGGGTCACAGCCATCGGAATTTGGACCATGACTGACAAAATTTACACCCCGCACAATCACGTCAGTGCACAGCACCGGATTAACCAGCCAAAATGGTGAGTTGCGAATGGTCACTCCTTCAATCAACACCCGGCTGCAGCGGTAAGGTTGAATAAATGGCGGTCGCAAGAAATTATTGGCAAACACCCGCTCGGACACCGGACGACCCGCTTCGGCCATCGCGAATAACGGATCGCGGGTTTGCTGCTGATCAGTTGTTGCATCAAGCGCCCACGGGGTATGTTTCCATTTACCTTTCCACGGCCACCAGGCGGTATTGCTGGCGCCGCCTTCTAAAATACCTTCGCCGGTAATGCCAATATTTTGCTGCTCAAACGCATAAATCAGTGGCGAGTAGCCCATCAACTCAACACCTTCCCAACGGGTAAACACAGAAGGCAGATAGGCTTTGGGATCGGTTGAAAACGCCAGCACGGCATTTTTCAACA
>JAHJNE010000601.1 GCA_018820995.1 Gammaproteobacteria bacterium
TCCATCCAATGCTTTATCAAGACGTTCGCGACCAGATAAATTACCAAACGAACTTTTCGCCTGAATTTCCATTTTGCCTTGGTCGTTAAAGGTGATTCCCAAAGCATAGAGGTTATTTAGTTTAGGATCGGACGTTGAGACAGCCCCGGTCATGATGGAACTCACCTGACTCATGATGCTACGAACCATTGAATCGCCGTTTAAGTCCCCACCTTCAAGAATCACGGTTTTGCCATCAGTGGATAGCATCCGATTGCGACTTAAGGTGTCGACCTCAGTCACCAACGCATTATACGAATCCATAAAAGCTTTAATTTTGTCTTCGGCTTGCTTCTTATCAGTGGCTATCGTCATCCGAGCATTATTACCGTCTGGTGTAATATTACTGACGGTAAGTTCAGTATCTTGAATAGCATTCTTGAATACATTGGTTTTGCTTTTGGTAGTAATACCATCGATTGTGATAACCGCATCAGCCGCATTTTTCGCGACGATTAAACCACCACTCGTTGAAACACTATCTAATTCTGCATTGTTATTGGTAACGCTTAAATTATTGCCATCACCCGTCACATTGGAGGTGAATACTAGCTTGGTGCCGGTCTCGCTACTATTGATTAAGTTTGCGCTGACACCAAAATTACTGCCGGTACTGTTAATTTTCTGTCTAAGCTGGTCAACGGTCATATTCGCCGTGACATTCACATCAAATGTTTTTGTGCCCGCACTGAATGTAAGTTTACCTGCAGTCGTACTCACAATACTGGTCGCTGAGGTAAAAGCACCTCCAGCTGTTTCGAGTCTGCTACCTTCAGCCAATGCATTGACTTTGATATCAAATGCGCCTGTCGCTGAAGTGGTTTTAGCTGTAGCTTCTAGATATGTTTTATCGTCTGTGGGCTGTTTGACTGTAGTTGTTCGAGCCGAAAGGTTTTCCGTGCTCAACGCTTTAACTGCATCCTGAAACTTAGATAAAGCTGATTTTAATTTTCCAAAACCGGAAAGAGACGAATCAAGGCCTTTACTTACTTTTTCTAACCGCGACTCTTTACTTGCTCGCTCAACCTGAACTAACTGTTTAACCAGTGATTCCAGATCAAGACCAGAAGCGGTACCTAAAGCGGTAATGGCCATGATTCACTCTCCATAATTACTTTCTACACTTTACTGTCGATCAACAAACCAGTTGCCGACCCTAAGTCTTCTTGCAACCTTTTGATTGCACTTGCCATTCGTAATACTTCATCGCCAGGAATCTGACGGATCACGTCTTTGGTTTCAAAATCGATGACTTTAACAACAGCTTTACCTGAATTTTCATCGACCGAGAAATTTAACGTTCTCATCTCAGCATTGACAAATTGGTTAATACGTTCAACTGCATCACCCAACTGTTTTGGTGTAACCTGGTCGGCAGGCTGCTCCTCAACTTTGGTGACTTCGGTTTGTTGCTTAGCAATGATATCAGTCACTTTTGCACTTCTCAGGTCAACTGCGGCGTTACCTAGAGTAACCTGAGTCGCATTAGTGTTGCTGAAACTGCTGGTGATTACTGAGCTCATATGCACTTACCTTTTATCGGCTGCTTGAGCGGAGACTTGAATTATTCTCCGCCTTCAGCATTAAGATTAGCCTAATAATGATAGTGCAGATTGTGGCCTGGTGTTGGCCTGAGCCAGAATCGTTGTACTGGCCTGCTGCAATATCTGTGCCCGGGTCAGTTCAGCTGTTTCTTTAGCAAAGTCGGTATCTTTGATCCGACTACGTGCAGCGGATACGTTTTCAACGATATTGCTTAAGTTACGGATGGTTGACTGGAACCGGTTTTGAATCGCACCTAAATCAGCACGCGCGCCATCAACTGCTTTAATAGCGCTATCAATGTTAGCCAAAGCCGCGGATGCGCCAGCAACAGACGACACTGACAATTTACCGATTTTCAGACCTGATGCGCCAAAACCACCACCAGTCCTTGAAATGTTTACACTGATAGTTTGACCAGCATTTGCACCAACCAGAAATTTCGCTGAATAAGTACCTTTTAGCAAGTCCACACCACCAAACTGAGTGTTCTGGGCAATACGGCTGATTTCTGTTTTTAACGCTGATACTTCTTTTTGCAGTGCCAAACGGTCGCTGGAACTGTTAATACCGTTTTGCGATTGAACGGCCAAAACCCGGATCCGTTGCAATGCGGTGGTAATTTCATCCA
>JAHJNE010000602.1 GCA_018820995.1 Gammaproteobacteria bacterium
CGCATATTCACCGCTGACCTGATAAGCGAACGTTGGCACGCCAAATTCGTCTTTGACCCGCCGCACAATATCTAAGTAAGGCATGCCAGGTTTCACCATCACCATGTCAGCACCTTCTTCTAAATCCAGCGCAACTTCGCGCATGGCTTCGTTGCTATTGGCCGGATCCATTTGATAGGATTTTTTATTGCCGCCTTTAAGATTCGAAGCTGAACCAACGGCATCACGAAACGGACCATAATATGCAGAAGCATATTTTGCTGAATACGCCAAGATACGTGTGTTATGGAAACCTTCAGCTTCCAACGCTTCTCGAATGGCGCCAATTCGTCCATCCATCATATCGGAAGGAGCCACAATATCGGCTCCGGCTTCAGCATGTGACAGCGCTTGCTTCACCAATACATCGGTCGTGATGTCATTCAGCACGTACCCCGACTCATCAATGATGCCGTCCTGACCATGTGTGGTAAATGGATCTAAAGCGACGTCGGTAATAATGCCAAGTTCCGGCACATGCTGTTTCAGCAATCGAACGGCCCGTTGCGCCAGCGCTTCCGGGTTGTAGGCTTCCTCTGCGAGTAACGATTTTTTTGACACTGGCGTCACTGGAAACAAGGCGATTGCAGGAATACCCAGCGCCACTAACTCTTTGGCTTCTTCGAGTAACAAATCCAGGGTGAGCCGTTCAATGCCTGGCATTGATGAAATGCATTCCCGGTTGTTTTCACCTTCAATGATAAACATTGGGTAAATTAAGTCGTTCACGGTTAACTGGTTTTCCGCCATCAAACGACGACTGAAATCATGTTGCCGCATCCGTCTGAGGCGGGTTGCTGGGAAATAACTAGTTGACGAGTTCATCCTGAGTTCCTTCGGTCGCAGGTTCTGTGGCTTCGACCACTGCGGCCATTGATAATTTAACTTGATTGCGACCAGCTGTTTTTGCCTGATACAACGCCTGATCGGCAGCATGAATAAAATCGGTACTTACCATCTCTGGCCCGGCGATGCTGGCAAAACAACCGGCACTAATTTGTACAGCTAGTGGCCCAATTTCGGTGTCAAAAGGCGCGTCAGCAATGCTGAGCCGAATTTGTTCTGCAAGCGCCAGAACACCTTCTGCGTCGGTATTCGGGAGAATTAACGCGAATTCCTCCCCACCATACCTACAAACATGGTCGCTGCTTCGTTTTAGTAAATTCTGAATACGTTGCGCGACACCACGGATCACAGCGTCACCAGCCAGGTGGCCATGGTTGTCGTTGATTTGTTTGAAGTGGTCGATATCGAGCATCACCAGCGCCAACGGACCCTGTTCCCTGCGACTCCGTTTGAGTTCAGCCAGAATTTTCTTATCGAAGTAGGCTCGGTTACGAACGCCACTGAGCGCATCTAGCGTATTTTGTTCTTCCAGAATACGGTTTTTGTCGGCCAGTTCGTTCAGCGCGACCTGTAGTTCAAACGTTCGGGTTTGAATACTATCTTCCAGTCGTTCAGCGGTATCACGTTGCCAACGCAGCTGACGGCGGTACACAACAAAAGCGCAAATGGCGATGCCAAGCGTAAAGCTGAACAAACTACACAGCAGAAAATGCATCGGATAATCGATGATTGTTGTTAGCCAGAGTTCGAGCCATTCAATTGTCATCAATGCGTCAACTCAGTAAATAAAAATTCTGCATTCTTTTGGCTGTGGTGCGAGATGTCGGCCATGCTCCAACCGCGTAATACGGAAATTTGGCCCGCTATTGCGCTGATATACGCAGGCTCGTTGCGCCGCGACTTAGGTTTAGGTGTTAGATTACGTGGTAGCAAATAGGGTGCATCCGTTTCCAGGACCAGTCGGTCCAGTGGCAAATACTGTAGCGCGTCTCGCAACATCTGTGCTCTGCGCTCATCGCAAAGCCATCCTGTGATACCAATATATAAACCTAAATCCAGATACGCTTTCAGTTGACTGGCATCGCCGGTAAAACAATGGGCAACACCACGATCGATCTGATGTTGTTTCAATAATTCTAACTGCTCTGGAAACGCATCACGTTCGTGTAAGTAAACCGCTTTTTGCTGTTGTTTGGCAAGTGAAAGTTGCGCGGAAAAAACGCTGATTTGCTGAGGTTTCGGGGAAAACATCCGATTAAAATCAAGGCCACACTCGCCAACAGCAACCACGGTTGGTTGAGCCAGTAAAGCCGAAAGTTGCTCGAGCCAGTTGTCGCCAACTGCGGCTGCTTGGTGCGGATGAACACCAGCGGTGGTGACCAAGCCGGATTGGTTTTGACAATACTGAATATTCAGGACAGTTTCCGCGAGGTCGCTGCTAATTAACAGTTGTTGTTGCACTCCGGCCGCTTTGGCCTGTGTCACAACCTGATCTCGATCATCATCATATTGCTGGCTGAACAGATTGACTCCGGCATCAAACCAACAAAATGAGTTACTCGACACGGCGCACCCGGATTTTTTTATTCACCCCTTCAATTCCTAGCAAAAAAGAACCAAGTGCGCCGCGCTTTACGGTACAGCGATCACCAGCCTGAATATTCAGTTGAGCTTGATCCGTTTGCCGCCATTGCTGACCATTTTCTAAAGTAATCACCAGCTTTTTCCGCAAATCGAATGCTGTAGATTTGACCAGGCTACTAATTTCCTGCACTTGAGCTTCACGATTCGGCTTTTTCAAACCGAACTTTGCTTTCATTTCTTCCGGCTGTGGTACTACTGATTTTTCGGCAGCCGCAGTCGATGTGGCTTCTGTTGTTGCAGATAAATCCAGTTGACTTACGATCTGATCAAAACAGCTCAAGCGCTGTTCTTCCTCAGCAATTTGTTGACAACTTTGCAGCTGAGTTTTTAAATCGACACTGGTTGCGAAGGCCGCTGGTGTTAACAATATCAACACAGCGCAAATTTTTAAGTGCATAACAATCCTATTTTATGAGCGCGGTTGGTCCGCTTTATTTTCTATTTTTGCGGTTGGCTCGTCCGACTCTTCGGCGGTTTCATCTTCGTCAGGTTTTGGTTGATAAAAGCGTCCCAGCCAAATCCCCATTTCATACAAAATGCACATAGGCACAGCCAGCAAGGTTTGAGATAACACATCAGGTGGTGTCAGCAACATGGCGATGATAAAGGCTACAACAGCAAAATAAGGCCGTTTTTCAATGAGCTGTTCGCGCGTCATGGCGCCGGTCCAAATCAATAATAAAATCGCGACCGGAATTTCGAAACTTAAACCAAAGGCAAAAAACAATTTTAAGACAAAATCCAGATAACTACTGATATCAGTAGCGATGGTGACGCCTTCCGGCGCGACACTGGTAAAAAAGCCAAAAATAATCGGGAATACCAGGAAATACGCAAACGCAATACCGGCGTAAAATAGCAGGGTGCTGGACGCAATTAGCGGCGCAATTAAGTGTTTTTCTTTACTGTAAAGGGCTGGTGCAACAAAACGCCAAATCTGAAACAGAATATAAGGCACACTGAGCAGGCAAGCGACGATAAATGTCAGTTTAAACGGAGCAAAAAACGGTGCTGCGACATCGGTAGCGATCATACTTGCGCCAACAGGTAACACTTTCATCAGCGGCAAGCTGAGCAAGTGATAGATATCGTTAGCAAAATAAGCGAGTGAAATAAACACTAGAACCACCGCTGCAATACTTTTCAGTAAGCGGTTGCGCAGTTCAATCAAATGCCCCATCAGGCTGTTAGGCGACGCCTGGTTTGTCTTGGTTGTGTTCATCTGGTTTTGCTGTAGATCCGGTTAGCGCTGTGGTTTCAACAGCTGGGGCGCTGACGGTTGGCGGAGGTTCGGTGGTTGTTGCCGAAGAAGGTGCGTATGGCTGGGTGACATCCGATGCCGCCTGTCTTAACTCAGCTAAAGCACTGATTTCCGCCGCTGTCAGATTCAATAAGCCTTTTTCTTCGGCGTCTTTGAGTTTTTGATGCAGCTCGTGCGCCCGCAATTCATCACCCAGTTCAGCTTTCATTTGCTGACCAAACTGGCGAATACCATTGATAAATTTACTGGTACTGCGGATTGCACCTGGTAGCCGTTCAGGCCCAAGTACAATCAACGCGACGACACCACATAACACCAGTTCCCAGAAGCTCATTAGCTTTTATCTGACCCTGACGAAGTTGAGTTGGTTGCTGAAGCCTCTTTCGCTTCTGCTGTTGGTTGAGCCGGAGCCTTTTGGCTGACGGCTGCAGGATCTTTGCGCGGTTCAGTACCGAAAGTCGCATCTTCTGCTGCGTCTGCTTCGCCGTCTTTTATAGAGCTGCGAAAACCGCGAATGGCCGAGCCTAAATCAGTGCCGATATTGCGTAATCGTTTAGTGCCAAACAACAACACGATGATCACCAGAATGATCAACAATTGCCAAATGCTAATACCGCCGAAACCCATAATAAATGTCCTTTATCGCTGTAGATGAATAGTATACGCCGATGCGCTGGCAGAACACTATGTTCTGCCACTGCAGGGTGAGGCTATTGTAAGAAATAATTATGACAATACCGCCTTCGAGCCAAAAAACAAAGCGCAAACCGCTAATGGCGCCGCCAAAAGCGGCCAGCCAGTGGCGAGCAGCACGCTGGCACTAAGTAGAGCTGTACCGGCCAAAATGGCGAGTTTTAGATCGCTTCCCTGGCGTACTTGCCGCTGCTGTAGTGCCTGTAACTGTTGTAATAGTTGCTGCTGCTGCTTGGGTTGTTGTTGCAAGTAGCTGTGCAATAAAGTCGGCATTTCTGGCAATTTTTCAGCCCAAAATGGCAAGTTTTCTTTAATTTGCATCAGCATAGCCCAAGGCCCCATTTGCTGTTTGACCCAATCTTCTAAAAATGGTTTGGCGGTTTTCCACAAATCAAGTTGCGGGTAAAGCTGTCGACCCAAGCCTTCAATATACAACAGCGTTTTTTGTAGTAATACCAATTGCGGTTGTACCTGCATATTAAAACGACGGGCGGTATTAAACAGGTTCATTAACACCTGACCAAATGAAATTTCGGCCAGAGGTTTTTGGAAGATAGGTTCACAGACGGTGCGGATGGCACTTTCAAATTCTTCGATGCTGGTATCAAAAGGCACCCAGCCAGAATCAACGTGTAGTTGCGCCACTTTGCGATAATCGCGATTGAAAAAGGCCACAAAATTTTCTGCCAGATACCGTTTGTCTTCGCGATTGAGCGTTCCGACAATGCCACAATCAATACCAATAAATTGCGGGTTATGCGGGGTTTTTCGCGATACAAAGATATTCCCAGGATGCATATCGGCGTGGAAAAAACTATCGCGAAACACCTGGGTGAAAAATACTTCAACCCCACGTTGCGCCAGTAATTCCATGTCAGTACCCTGTGCTTCGAGTGCCGCGTTATCTGACACTGGAATACCGTAGATACGCTCCATTACCATCACATTTGGCCGACTGTGATCGCTATACACAAATGGAATATATAAAGATTCAGAGTTTTCAAAGTTGCGGCGCAACTGAATGGCATTGGCCGCTTCTCGTTGTAAATCGAGCTCGTCCAGGATGGTTTTCCGGTATTCAGCCACCACTTCCCGTGGACGCAGTCTTTTACCATCAGGTAAAAATTTCGCCGCAACAATGGCTAGATCGGCCATTAGTTCTAAATCAGCTTTGATTTGACGTTCGATATCCGGCCGGATGACTTTAATCACCACATCAGCAATGCTACCGTCCGGTTGCTTCAGTCGAGCCGTATGTACTTGGGCGATTGAGGCAGACGCCAGTGGCGTTACGGCAAATTCAATGAATAAATCACTGATATCAGTCAGACCCAGTGCTTTTTCAATCAGTTTTTGTGCTTGGTTTCCATCAAAGGGTTCGACTTTATCTTGTAGTTTTGCCAGTTCATCGGCTAATTCCGGCGGAAACAAATCGCGGCGGGTTGACAGCATCTGACCAAACTTAACCCAAACCGGCCCTAAGCTTTGCAGCGCCAGTCGCAGTCTGACGCCGACGGTTTTATCCGGGTGCTTATTTTGCAGCCAGAACATCGAATGACGTGCGGCTCTGGCCCACCAAGGTTGCCACTGCGCCGGAATTAGTTCGTCCAGTCCGTATTGCAACAAGGTTTTCTGGATTTGATAAAAACGGCTCAGACTCACTTATTTCCCCTTTAACTGCTGAAGTTGCTGTGCCAATTTATCCGTGCGGGCGTTTACAAAACTAACTTGCTGACTGAACTGTTCCAGTTCAGCTGCGACCGGGCTTAGGTTTAATTCATCTTGCAGTAGTGCAGTGACACTTTGGTCAGCCAGCTGTAATCGAGCTTGTATCAGTTGTTGCATCTGCTGCATTGTCAGAGCGACTTTGTGGGCCGCAGCATCACCAATATACCCGGATAAATGTTCTGCCCAGTCTGGATTGAGTCGACTGAAGAAGTCATTAAACTTTTGCAGTTGCTGTAAATCACCGGTGATATCGAGGGCATTTTCGCGGATAAGCCGGGTTAACTGGCTTGGATCACGTAGCTGTCGCAAGCTACTAAGATTGGTTGTCACCACACAATCTACCGCTTCACGGTGTTGGTTCAGCCAGATTCCATTCGGTTGTGCGGTCAACACAACACGTAATTTTAGGTCAGTTAATTCCAGCGCCAGTTGTCGCCCTTGCAATGCTTGCAGTCGTGTTAGGGCGGCAGGATCCAGTGCAATCACTTTGTTGAGCACAGGCTCTGCCACAGAACACAAAAGGGTGGGTAACAACTGAGTTAGCATCATCAGCCTACTTAGAATTTATAACCGCGGTGTAATGCAACAATTCCACCGGTCAGGTTGTGATAACTGGTTTGGGCGAAACCGGCTGCATCCATCATTTGTTGCAATGTTTCCTGATCAGGATGCATGCGGATGGATTCTGCCAGGTATTGATAGGATTCACGGTCATTGGCAACCAGTTGGCCGATAGCTGGTAATAGCTTAAAGGAATACACATCGTACACCTTGCTTAGCCATTCCTGGGTCGGTTTGGAAAATTCCAATACTAGCAAGCGGCCACCAGGCTTTAACACCCGAAACATCGAGCGCAAGGCGGCGTCTTTGTCGGTGACGTTGCGTAGGCCAAAGGCTATGGTAATGATGTCAAAACTGTTGTCAGCAAACGGCAGCGCTTCAGCGTTGGCCTGCACATAGCTGATATTATTGACCAGGCCCAAATCGCGGAGTTTATCTTTGCCTACATTGAGCATTGATTCGTTGATATCAGCCAGAATGACCTGACCGGTAGGACCGACCCGTTTTGAAAACAACGCGGTTAAATCGCCGGTGCCGCCGGCTAAATCCAGTACTTTTTGACCAGGGCGCACGCCGCTGCAATCGATAGTGAATCTTTTCCACAATCGATGGATGC
The DNA here is from genome assembly GCA_018820995.1 of Gammaproteobacteria bacterium. Classification (GTDB taxonomy): domain Bacteria; phylum Pseudomonadota; class Gammaproteobacteria; order Enterobacterales; family Alteromonadaceae; genus Pararheinheimera. The sequence continues at coordinate 7,389 of JAHJNE010000602.1, forward strand.
CAAGTGACATCAGGTCATTCATGACATCGTATTTGGCGGCAACGCTGTGAAACACGCCGGCAACCATCGAGACTTTCTCTTCGGCTGCGACCGTTTTAAAACCAAAATGGGTCGTGTTGTTCGAGGCAGTGGTTGCTGCCTCTTGATGCTGCTCTGTCATAATAAGGCCTTTGCCAGCGATAATCTGGCGCTAGTGTAAAAGATCTGACCGCTATCGCCAATCAAAAGCCATCCAAAGTTTGGCTGCTGTGTTGTTGTTTCTAAATGCCATCGGTCAAGATAAAATTCTGGCTGGTAACTATCTGACCATTGATGATGATACTCAACCGATGTTCGCCTGGATAATGTTTACGTGTTGTCAGATCTTTAAACAAATAACTACGTTGCAGAGTCAATTCTGGTTCGTCGACAGTCCGTTCTAACCACTGAAAAACTTTATGCCTGGGTTTGCCTGTTTTACTCGCAAAATCAATTGCATATTCCAGTCGTAGTTTGTCGGAGCTAGCCGCTGGCAATTCAATCGTCAGATCAAAAAACAATCGCTCACCCATCGCTAAGCGCAAAGTGCGCAATTTTAGTTTTGCCTCAACTGCCACCGGCTGATAGCCAAACAGCTGCAATGCCTTTGGGTGACGCTGCTTTAACAAGCCACGTAACGCATGTTTCACAATCTTGTCAGTATCCGGGTGTTGACCAAACCAACGCTGACATAATTGCAGCATCAATTCTGGCTGATCTTTACTGATGTCATTTAAATGGTTGGCGACGCTGCGCCTAACGTAATCTGATGGATCTTGCTTTAATTGCTCGAGAATGGGCAGCAGCGGCCTTGGGTCTTTTTTGTATTGTGGTAACGCTTGTCCCCAAGGCAAACGGGGTCTGCAGCCTTCACTGGCAAGCCGGCGCAGATGATGATTGTCGCTGCGAGCCCACAAGGCTAGCTGTTGCAGTGTCAGTTCCGGGTAGCGGTTGATAAAAGGCCGGATGGCAAATTCACTGGTGGAAAATTGCGTCATGTGACCCAGAACTGGCAGTGAAATTTCGGGCAAGTCGAGGCCAAATTGCTCGATGACATCGGGAAAAACAAAACCCTGAATACCACCAAATTGACTGCTCAGCGGTTTTAATACTTCGCAGGCCTCGGTAAAGGGCAATCCAAGATGCTGATACAAAAAATTCGCGACGCGTCGGATCCTGGCTTTAAGCTCAAGTTCGGCGAAGCTATTGTTCAGTACAAGGGACTCAAATTCAGTGACATTAAAAGCTGGTTGAAGCTGCCTACAGGCAGCTCCTAAACGCTTGATAAACGCAATATCAATCAGATCTTTGAGCAGTGGGGCAGCCATCGTTCGATGATTACGCCATTGCTTCAGTGGCAACCTGATTACGGCCGCGTTTTTTGGCGATAGTCATTACTGAAGTCGTTCTGGCCAGGAATTGATGCCAGTTTTCTTGCGATTGATATAAGGTGACGCCCAACGAGATGGTGACTTTAGGCAGTGCTTTTTTACTGCGCGAGGATACAAATCGTAATTTCTCAACACCACGACGTACTTGTTCGGCAATTTCACTGGCAGTGCGAAGATCGACATCAGGCAATAGAATGAGAAATTCTTCACCTCCAGCACGCACCGGCAAGCCACTTTCCTGAACATAGGCACTAATTTTTTTGGCTACTTTAGACAAAATGACATCGCCGACATTAAAACCATAGTCTTGATTAAATTGCCGGAAATGGTCGAGATCGACGGCGATGGCTGCAATCCGGCGTTTTGGATCTTCGGTTAACCATTGGTCAACTTGTTCTTGCATGGCCAATCGGTTGTAAAGGCCGGTCAACGCATCAACCTGACGGCTTTTCTTCAGTTCTTCCAGTTCATTGCGCAGTTGCTGGCTTTGTTCGGTTGAATGTTGTAATTGATCCCGAAGTTTCTGCTGACTGGTTCTGACATCATAGGTGGCGTTGAGCAAGCGGTGCAGAGTTTCACGAGCCTGATGTGGATCATCGGTTTTTAAGGCCAATAGACTGTGATCCAAAACGTCGATGTATTCCGTAATTGCTTCACTAGCGATATCAGAACTGCCACTAAGTTTACTGACAATTTGATTGACCTGATTGACCAGCTGTTCGTTCTCTTTGCTGGTGCTGATGATAAAGTTGCTATACAACTCTGCCATCACAAAATCGTCAAATGGGATTTGAGCAGCGAGTTTTTGCTCGATGGCGTTACACAACTCGGCATTAACGCCACTGATGTAGTCGTAACCCACAGTGAAGTTTACCGGGTGTGCTGCCAAACGATGGCGTTGCAAAAAGGCTAGCGTTAAAGCCGCCTTTTCGCTCGCTTGCTCGATTGAATCTTGATACATCATGCCAAGTAAAACTCCAATGGATACCACATAGACTTAGCGCAAATGAATGCCCTTATGTTACGGAAATGCCAGCTGAACGCAAGGTCTACTACACATCTGAGCGTATACAAGTCTTTAAAATAACGACACAGCATGCATCCGCCAAGATAATTTTGTATATTTTTATAATTTTTACAAAATTATCAGTCATTTGCTGTGCTTTACCTGCACTTTATGCCGAATTGCTGCGTAAAATCCGGCCAGAATGCCAAATTGTCAGGCAGGAGGTTTAGTCGTTGCGTAGAGTAATGTATACAATTGAACAAATGATGACATTCCATGGTGGAAAAAATGAAACATAAATTGTGGTTAGTGTTGTACTGCTCAACACTCGTTGCTTGTGCCAGTAGTAAAGTTGATCCGAATAAGGACTTCGATGTTTTTGCCAATGCTATCTGGCAAAAAGCCGAAAACATCGTGCGTTATGACAGCGAAGAATTACCTGACATGTCAGAAAGCACTCTGGCTGCCGCCAATCAGCAGCGACAACAATTAATCACCGAACTCGCAGCAGTGGATGTCAAAACACTATCGGAACAAAATCAAATTAACCATAACATTTTGATGTATCGCCTGCAGAATCAAGTCGACGAATACAAGTATGGTGATCGTTATATGCCGTTGACGGCCGAATCAGGTTTTCATAGTGATCTGACTTTTATGGTCTCCGGCAGTCAGATAAAGACGCTGGGTGATGCCGAGAAATATCTGAAAAAAATCAGTTCAGTGCCGCGCTATATGGCGCAACAAACCGAGTTGATGCGCCAGGGTATACGTCAAGGTTATACCCAGCCCAAAGCAGTATTCACTGGATATGAGCAAGGGATATTGTCGTTTATTCAAACTGATATTGACCAAAGTGTATTTTTCAGACCCTTCCTGAAGCCGGTGGCCTCTATTCCGGAAACACAATGGCAAGCTTTGCAAACCCAAGCCAGAACTATTATTTCTCAGCAAATTCAGCCGGCATATCAGCAGTATTACGACTTTTTTGTCAGCGAATATTTACCTGCTGCCAGAGACAATATTGCTGCCAATTCGTTGCCTGATGGCGCTGCTTTTTATCAAAATCGATTAGAGCATTACACCACACTGAAAATGACGCCTGCAGAAGTACATCAGATTGGCCTGCAAGAGGTTGCGAGGATCAGAGCCGAAATGGCACAGGTGATAAAGCAAACCGGTTTTAAAGGTACGTTTGCCGAATTTATCCAGTTTCTGCGTACCGATAAGCAATTTTATGTCACCACGCCGGATCAATTACTGAAAGAAGCGTCCTTTATTGCCAAAAAAATTGATGCGCAATTGCCGACGTTATTTAATACCTTACCTCGTACACCTTACGGCGTAGAAGCTGTACCCGCTGAAATTGCGCCTAAATATACCACTGGTCGTTATTCTGGTGGCCGTGAGCCAGGCGCCGCTGGTTTCTATTGGGTAAATACTTACGCGCTTGACCGCCGTCCTTTGTATGAGTTGGAAGCGCTGACATTACACGAAGCTGTGCCTGGCCACCATTTACAAGTGGCGCTGGCGAATGAACAAGCTAATTTACCATCATACCGTCGTAGTTTTTACACCTCGGCTTTTGGCGAGGGCTGGGGTTTATACTCTGAATTTCTTGGCTTGGAAGTCGGTTTTTATCAGGACCCATACAGTAATTTTGGTCGTTTAACTTATGAAATGTGGCGGGCATGTCGGTTAGTCGTAGATACCGGAATGCATACAATGGGGTGGTCTCGGCAGCAAGCCATTGATTTTCTTGCAAGCAACACCGCACTGTCGATGCACAATGTCACAACAGAAGTGGATCGTTACATCAGCTGGCCCGCACAGGCGTTATCTTACAAGTTAGGTGAGTTAACGATTAAGCGTCTCAGAGCCGAGGCGGAAAAAGCGCTTGGCAATAAATTTGACGTGAGACAATTCCACGATGTGGTATTGCAAAATGGCAGTTTGCCGTTGCCGGTTTTAGAACAGCAAATTGCAAAGTATATACGCCAGCAACAAGCGAAGTAGTTAATCGCGCCGGGTTATAGTTTGCCCGGCGTCACTTAAATGTTTTATTTCAATGATATAATCTCCTCCCGCATCACCAGCGCTGCTGCGTAGACACATCTTCAGATTATATGAATGGCTATCCGCTCAAGGTGGCCAAATGAGGCAATATGGGTTCGATATTCGTAGTGGTAGGATTTTTTCTGATTGTAGTGGCGCTGGTTGTAAAAATAGATGGGTTAACTAAAGAACATAAACGGTTACTGAGTCAGTTTAAGATGCGAGATCAGGAAGCCTCGCATGTCCAACAACTTACCTATGAATTAGCTGAAGAATGTTGCCAGATGTTGTTGTTGCAGCTGAATCATGAGCGTGCAGCAACCCGTTTGAATCCAAGCGAACTGGCGCATATTGAACAGCTGTGTCAGGCGATCCCGGTGATCTGTCGTGAACTGGTATTGCGGCCACAGCCGATTGCGCAGGCACTGCAACGGTATTGCAAAAAGTATAATGGTGACGGTTATGCAGAGCTGGAAGTGTTTATTAACCGGCATGGCCGGCTTATTTCGAGTTGGCAGAAAAACACTTTTGCGGGTTATTTACAGTTATGCCAGGCGGCAGTCATGTTGGTAAAAGACCTGAGTAGTAACGAATCAATAAAAACCGTCCGACCGAAGCCAGAAATGGTGTGATTCGGTCTACGCTCTAAGATCAATGGCGGATGATGACGTTAGGTTCGGTATTAATCTGTCCGTCTTGATCTACGGCCGCAATCCGATCGCCAACTCTTAGCACTGCCATACTAAAGCTAGGGCTACGTCTAACAAATGCTAACTCATACCCAAAACGTTGGAGTTCGGCTACCGAGAATTTCTGCGCCATATTCAGTTCATTCCAAAAGTAATTTAAGTCTTTTGGTTGGTCCCGACGCTCTTGCGATAATGCGGCCATCATGTGTGTTACTCCATAAACCAGCACGATTCAAATGATGAATAGTTTTCCGATTTTCTATACTCTATGTCTTGGTTAAAAAAAGCACAAGATCAAATTGTTGTTTTGTTGCTGGCATGATCGACAAGCGGTTGCCTTTCTTTACAAGGACAAGCTCTGCAAGACCCGGACAATCACGAAGCTCTGCTAAAGTCAGTACCCTTGCAAACTTTTCTACCAGACTTACTTTCACTGCATACCAGGCAAACTTGTCTGTTGTTGCCTTAGGATCATAATATTGGCTATCTTGCTGAAATTGACTTGGGTCAGCAAAAGCAGCTTCAGTCACTTGCGCGACTCCGGCGACACCAATCTGCGCGCAGCTAGAGTGATGGATGAGCACTAAATCACCAACAACGACTTCGTCTCTTAGAAAGTTTCTGGCTTGATAATTTCGAACACCTTCCCAAATCACCCCGTCAGCGCCTGCGGCGCCAATATCGTCAATACTGCATTCTGTTGGCTCAGTTTTAAACACCCAAGGCATGCAACAACTCCCATCTAGGAAGGACCAGATTATGCCGTCTTTCGGGCGATGAACGCAATCAGTTCAACCTGTTTTGTATACATTCTGCCGAATGAAATGGCCGTTAACGATGCGTTTCATGGCAATGATGATCCTTAGAACGTATCCAGGTTAAAAATCGTGTGCGGAGATTCAGCTGCTTAGAGGTGATGAAAATAATCCGGCATTTTGCAGTTTTTGGGTTGCTGTTGCACAATAAGTAACTTCGTTGGCGTTGCAGGACCTTCAAATGAGTCAGGTATTATCCGATCTATTGTCATTATTAAAGCTGGAAACCATTGAGTATGGGTTGTATCGGGGGCAAAGCCAGGATCTGGGATTTAAAGCGGTTTTTGGTGGACAAGTGATGGGCCAGGCACTGTCAGCCGCCAAGGAAACCATTCCAGAGGAGCGCAAGGTTCATTCATTTCACTCCTATTTTTTGCGGCCAGGGGATGCATCAAGGCCGATTGTGTATGAAGTCGAAAATATTCGGGACGGGAAAAGCTTCAGTACCCGCCGGGTCAGTGCTATTCAATTTGGCAAACCAATTTTTTATCTGACAGCGTCATTTCAAGCCGATGAACAAGGTTTTGAGCATCAGGATTTAATGCCGCAAGTGCCGGCACCCGAAGAACTGGTTTCTGATTTGGAGTTTTACCGTGAACACGCGGCGTTAATTCCTGAATCGTTACGTAGTAAATTTATTTGCGAAAAGCCGATAGAAATGCGGCCGGTGGATTTCCATAACCCATTTAAACCGCAAATTAGCAGCGCAAAACGTTATGTCTGGTTTAAAGCCAATGGTGCGATGCCTGATGATTTACGCGTGCACAAATATATGTTGGCTTATGCTTCGGATTTTAACTTTTTACCGACCGCTCTACAGCCGCATGGCAAGTCATTTATGGCGCCAACGATGCAAGTAGCAACCATTGATCATGCCATGTGGTTTCATCAGGATTTTCGTTTTGATGATTGGTTATTATATGCGGTGGATAGCCCTAGTGCTTCTGGTGCCCGCGGGTTGGTGCGGGGACAATTTTTTAACCGTGCTGGAGTGCTGGTGGCCTCGACGATGCAAGAAGGGGTGATTCGTAGTTACGACAAAGCAAAGTCAGACTAGGTACATTCCCTTGCGAAATGTGAATCAGTAAATAGAAACGGCGCTAAAAAGCGCCGTTTCTATTTGCGTTTAACCTTAACTATCAGCGGTAATTTGTCGGATAGTTTGCAGCACTTCTGGTTGAACCAATCCATTGACAGTCACCAATAACGGCTCAAAATTGCTCGCAGGCTCTAATTTTCCATCGCTGCTATCCGCAGTATAACCCGCATCTTTAAGTGCATTCACCAGCGTTGCGAACAGCTGTTTATCATGATATTCCGGAGCATCAATGCCGTGCATCGTCAACAATCGCTGAGCTAGACGTTGGCTTCCCAATTCCAGCGCACTGCGTTCGATTTGTTGCTGTTGCTGCAACAAATTCAGCACAATAGCGTAACGCTGCACGATATCGTGGCTGTTATGTGCCAATAGCTTGAGTTGCGCCAGTTTGTCAGGTCGTTTTGTACAGTGATAATGCTGTTGCGTCAGTTCTAACAATTGCTGTTGCTGCAAAAACTGTAGAGTCTGCTCAATATATTGTTTCAGATCAGCCGGTTCCAGGAAAAGCTCATGTTCTAGCAAAGGTAATAATTGTTGGCAAATATTCAGCAGTTGCACCGACGTTAAGCTTTGATGCTGCAGCAGGGCCGTTGATAACAACGCCGGAACAATAAATAAATGACTGATATTATTCCGGTAGTAGCTCATGATCACGGCACTTTCGGCACTCAGCATGATCAAATCACCAAACCCGTCTTGCTGCAGTTGCACTTTGTGTAGCGCCAATGCATGTTGCACCAAAGCTTCGCCATCACCTTCTGGAAAGGTTACCGCCGCATGATAAGGCGCTGCTTGCTGCAGTTGCAGATAGAGGTTTAACTGCCGGATTAACGCTGATCGGGTTAACACATGCTGCTCTGTAGCGAGCAAACAGGTGGCAATCAAGTTGATCGCATTCAGTGCGGCACTTTGATTGACGCGAATCATCACGTCATTGGCAAGTTTTGCGACAAGCGGATTCAGCCAAACTGGTTTTTGAGGTTCAATTGGATTCACCGACTGACGCCAGTCTGGAGCATGTTGCTGTAGGTAACCATTCAGTGAAATCGGTTCACCGAAGTTCACGTAACCAAAGCCGTAATCTCGTAGTTGTCGGGCAGCCTTCAGAATACCAAGTGCCGATTCTTTAGTTTTGGCAGACCCTTTGAGTTCGCGAAGATAGGTATTTACTTCCATCACGTGCTCGTAACCCAAATACACCGGGACCAAAGTAACCGGACGATCAATACCACGCAGCAATGCCTGAACAGTCATTGCCAGCATGCCGGTTTTGGGTTGTAGCAAACGACCGGTGCGGCTGCGGCCGCCTTCGCTGTAATACTTCACCGCATACCCTTTGCGGAATAGCTGTGACAAATACTCACGAAAAACAGCTGAATATAGTTTGTGGCCACTGAAGCTGCGCCGAATAAAAAAAGCGCCGCCGCGGCGGAAAAATTTACCAATTGGCCAAAAATTTAGATTAATGCCAGCGGCTATATGAGGCGCTGCCAGACCTTGCTGATAGATGACATAGCTTAACAACAAGTAATCCATGTGGCTGCGATGGCAAGGTAAGTAGACGACTTCATGGCCTCGCTGTGCCAGATCCCTGATTAATTCTGCATTGTTGATTTTGATGCCAGTGTAAAGTTTCTTCCATAACCAGCTGAGCAGTCGCTCACCAACTCGTAACGTCGACTCCCGATAATCCGCCGCAATTTCTTCCAGTAATTTTTTTGCTTCTTCTCTCGCATCTGCGAGACTGATATTTTTACGACGAGCTTCGTCAGCAATCGCTTTTTTGAGGGATTCAGACCCCAGCAATGCATTAAACAACGCAGTTCTATTTGGCTGCCGTGGTCCGGTTGCCGCCAGTTGTTGACGATAAAAATGAAAACGGGCAACCCGCAATAATTTATGTGCAGTTTCCTCAGTGGCGCCGTATTGGTCTGCCATCTGCCGTAGAGATACAGCTTTCGAAAATTGCACCAAGGTGTGCCTGCCGGATATCAACACCACAAATAATTTATGTAGCCAACCTGGCGCAGTTTTTTCGCCCAAAATTGCTTTGACGCTGGCTTCTTTGCCAGGAGCACGACCCCAGCAAATTGCGACAGGCACCAGCTGCGCGCTTTGATCTGGATGTGATAAATGCGCCTGCAACAGTTTCTGTCCCTGTTGCAGGGCCAGTGTTGGGCGGTTTCTACCCCAAAGCACCGCTGAGCGTTCAAGAAATAAAGTACGGGGTAGGGTGATATCACCAATGGTGACATAGGCGGTCGGATCCGGCAGTCCTTGTTCAGCACAGGCACGTTTTAATGTGGCCAAATCACTGGCTGAGGCAACCCGGGTAATGTAAAACAGCGGCTTGTCGGCGCGCAATTCTAGGCTACTGACAGGTTGCGCCGGAATAATTCTATACTTAACGAAAGGCCACAATAGCCATTGCAAGATGCTGGCGAACCACTTTAATCGCGAAAACATACGTTACCTGCACTCAAAAACAGCCTGCTAGAATACCATGGATTAAAATCATCGCCAATTTCACCATGATTTCCGGTACTTTCTGCTCGATCGGACTTGGCACATGCATATTCACTGTATATACTCCCAGTATTCACTGTATAGGCATTCAGCATCATGCGTCCACTTACTCCACGACAAGCCGAAATATTACAATTACTAAAAGATTATCAGGCCCATTCCGGGATGCCGCCGACCCGCGCTGAAATTGCAACTCAGCTTGGTTTTAAATCAGCCAATGCAGCTGAAGAACATTTGAAGGCATTAGCAAAAAAAGGTTTTATTGAGATGATGCCCGGCACGTCGCGCGGCATTCGACTGATTGAAGAAGAGCAAGTTGCCAATGAACCAGAATTTCTGGGATTACCTCTCATTGGTCGTGTTGCAGCAGGTCAGCCTATTTTGGCGACCGAACACATTGACCAGTATTATCAACTGGATGCCAACCTTTTTCATCCTGCCGCTGATTTCCTTTTAAAAGTTGCCGGTATGAGTATGAAAGATATTGGCATTATGGATGGTGATTTGCTCGCCGTGCATAAAACTACGGAAGCGAGACAGGGTGAGGTTGTTGTTGCCAGAGTTGAAGATGAAGTCACAGTAAAACGTTTCAGGCGTGATGGCCAATTTGTGTACTTACACCCTGAAAATAACGACTTTAATGTCATAAAAGTCGATTTAACACAGCAGTTCTTTGCAATTGAAGGTTTAGCTGTTGGCGTGATTCGCAATCAAACCTGGTAGGGTTTTTAACTAAAACTCAAGTAAACTCAATACTTTTGTGAAATAAGCACTGGTCAGACCTTGGGGTTTTGCCGGTGCTTTTTGCTTTAAGGGGTTTACATTGTTCTATTTCTGGTCAATTCTTAACCTGCGCCTGTTAAAAAACACAGAACGATAAATGTGCTGTAATAGGTGACTTAATAAATAAATAATAAAAAACAATAAGTTGCAGGACAAGATGCGCAATTTGGGTGGTAGTGTCTGGTTCTGGCAATTTGTATTATGCAAAATGACAGAGGAGACGTTACGTGGCGAAAACGAGTCGTTATCGCTGCACGCTGCTATCCTTGCTATTTGTCGAAATGGCTTCCGCCGCAGAATTACCCCTGAATATGACCAAAGGGGTGACGGATATCAGTCATCGGGTTTACGACCTACATATGACTATATTCTACATCTGTTGTGCGATTGGCTTGGTGGTGTTTGGCGCAATGTTTTGGGCCATACTTCATCATCGCAAGGCAAAAGGAGTGCAGCCTGCACAATTTCATGAAAGCACCAAAGTAGAAATACTCTGGACCGCCATTCCTGTAGTGATTTTGGTTATCATGGCCATACCCGCTACAAAAACGTTAATTGCGATGGAAGATACTTCCGATGCTGATGTAACTGTTCTGGTTACAGGCTCGCAATGGAAGTGGCATTATAAATACCTCGATTATCCGGTCGAATATTATTCGTTGCTGGCCACACCCCAAAAACAAATCCACAACAAACTTGCCAAAGGCAGCAACTACCTGCTGGAAGTTGATCGGCCATTGGTGATCCCCACCGGAAAAAAAGTGCGTTTTTTGATGACCTCAGATGACGTTATCCATTCATGGTGGGTGCCAGCATTTGCAGTTAAAAAAGACGCAAACCCTGGGTTTATTAACGAATCATGGGCCAAAGTAAATGAGCCTGGTATGTATCGCGGTCAATGTGCTGAACTTTGCGGTAAAGATCACGGCTTTATGCCGATCGTTGTTATCGCCAAAGAGCCTGCGGATTTTAACCAGTGGATCCAGGAACAGGCCGACATTCAGGCAAAAGCCAAAGCTGCCGAGCAAGAACTACTGTCGATGAATATGACAATGGACGAAGCGATGGCGCTGGGTGAAAAAACCTACCTTGGGTACTGTGCTGCCTGCCATCAGGCCGGTGGTCAGGGTTTACCCGGAGCTTTCCCTGGACTCAAAGGCAGTAAAATTGCCACTACTACTACCGAGTTAGCGACCCATATCGATCTCGTATTGCATGGTAAAACTGGCACTGCAATGCAGGCATTTGGCAAACAACTGACCTTGCAGGAAATTGCGGCCGTCGTGACCTATGAGCGGAATGCCTGGGATAACAACACCGGCGACTTAGTTCAGGCCGCTGCTATCCATGCAGCTAAAACCGGCAACAAGGAGTAGCAGATGAGCACAATCACGACCGAACCAAATGCTCATGCAGATGATCATCACCATGATGCGCACCATCATCGGCCACCTGCTGGTTTAAAACGATGGTTATATACAACGAACCATAAAGATATCGGCACCTTATACCTGTTATTTGCCCTGACGATGTTTTTTATCGGTGGCGCGATGGCGATGGTGATCCGTGCTGAGTTATTCCAGCCAGGGTTACAGCTGGTGGAAACAAATTTCTTTAATCAAATGACCACAGTCCATGGCCTAATCATGGTCTTTGGGGCTGTTATGCCCGCCTTTACCGGTTTGGCAAATTGGCTGATTCCAATGATGATTGGCGCGCCGGACATGGCGTTGCCGCGGATGAATAACTGGAGTTTTTGGATCCTGCCGTTCGCTTTTTCAATCTTACTCGCATCGTTGTTTATGGAAGGGGGTGGTCCAAATTTTGGTTGGACGTTCTACGCACCACTCTCGACTAAATATAGTGGTGATAGTACTGCGCTGTTTGTTTTTTCAGTACACATCATGGGTATTTCGTCGATTATGGGTGCAATTAACGTCATTGTGACCATCTTTAACTTACGCGCCCCTGGCATGAGCTGGATGAAAATGCCGTTATTTGTCTGGACTTGGTTAATTACCGCATTTTTGTTGATTGCCGTAATGCCAGTTCTTGCGGGCACTGTGACCATGGTGCTGACTGATAAGTACTTTGGTACCAGCTTCTTTGATGCCGCAGGTGGTGGCGACCCAGTCTTATTCCAGCATATTTTCTGGTTCTTTGGGCATCCTGAAGTTTACATCATGATCCTGCCTGCCTTTGGGATTGTGTCGAGCATAGTTCCAACCTTTGCTCGTAAACCACTCTTTGGTTACGCCTCGATGGTGTATGCAACTTCCAGTATCGCTTTGCTGTCGTTTCTAGTCTGGGCGCATCATATGTTTACGACAGGTATGCCGGTGTTTGCCGAACTGTTTTTTATGTATTGCACAATGCTGATTGCCGTACCGACAGGGGTCAAAGTGTTTAACTGGGTGGCAACGATGTGGCGCGGTGCAATGACCTTTGAAGTCCCGATGATGTTTGCGATCGCCTTTATCGTATTGTTCACCATTGGTGGTTTATCAGGACTGATGTTGGCGATTACACCAGCGGATTTTCAATATCATGATACTTACTTTGTCGTGGCGCATTTCCACTATGTACTGGTGACCGGTGCAGTGTTCTCGATTATCGCTGCTGCGTATTATTGGTTGCCCAAATGGACTGGTCACATGTACGACGAAACATTAGGACAATGGCATTTCTGGTGTTCGCTAATTTCAGTGAACCTGCTGTTTTTCCCAATGCATTTTGTCGGGTTGGCAGGTATGCCGCGACGGATCCCAGATTATGCGTTGCAGTTTGCCGACTTTAACGCGCTTATCAGTATTGGCGGATTTGCCTTTGGCTTGTCGCAATTGCTGTTTGTATGGGTGTTAGTTAAATGTATCCGTGGTGGTGAAAAAGCGACCAATCAAGTGTGGGAAGGTGCTGAAGGTTTGGAGTGGGAGTTATCTTCTCCACCGCCATATCACAGCTTTACTACACCACCACATGTGAAATAACCCGAGGGATCACAGATGGCCGATTCGCAGCAAAACCAGCAGATGCCTGATCATAAACCACTGATAAAACGTCTGTTGGTGATCACGTTGCTGATGTTTGGTTTTGGTTTTGCGCTGGTGCCACTGTATGACGTGTTTTGTGATTTGACTGGGATTAACGGTAAAACCAGTACGATGGCAGCCACAGCCGAGAATGCTGTGGTCGACCAGAAACGTGAAATTACGATTGAGTTTCTGGCTCGACCCAATGCTGATATGCCATGGTTATTTAAACCACAAACCCAGAAAATAAAAGTTCATCCTGGCGAAATCAAACTGGTGTATTACGAAGCTGAAAATATCACCGCCGCAACCATGACCGGTCAGGCGGTACCTTCAGTAGCGCCGGGCCAGGCTGCTTTATATCTGAATAAGATGGAATGTTTTTGTTTTAATCAACAAGTTCTGACCGCGGGTCAGAAGTTGTTAATGCCATTACAATTTTATGTGGATCCTGCTCTGCCCGAGCAGTTCAGCACTATTACTTTGTCATACACCTTGTACGACATGACCAAGCATAGTCAGCCTGAAACAGTGGCAGCTCTGATCCCAACAGGGGGCA
>JAHJNE010000073.1 GCA_018820995.1 Gammaproteobacteria bacterium
ATACGTTGGTGTTTACATATAAAGCCATGATTGTTTCTCCTGAGTTTTAATTTGCCGGTTATTTATTGTTTGTTCCGGCTTAATTAATGTATCGACCCAAGACAAATAAACTTTAGATTTTTTTAAAAATCATTTCATCCTAGAACAAAAATACAATTGAGTTTACTGCGCTCGATGTATCGGCTGATTCGTTTATGACTTTAGCGTTTTTTAGATTTCTAAAAAACAGAGGCAAAGGTTATAGCTCATGAGATTTCTACATTGCTGAAAAGCAGGATTAGAAGGAGAATAAGAACAATAATGACGACACAGACAATGGATTTGCGTTGCCCATTTGTGATTGCCGAAGCAAGTCAGTCATTTTTAGCGGATGTAATCAAAAAGACTTGTGCCTGTTACACGGTTAAATGTTGCCTGAACTGCCTGTAATGCGGTTTCTTGCTTAGTAAGTTCGGTAATTGCAGACGCATAATCAACTTCATATATGTCAGCCCGATACTTTTTGTTCGAAAGTTGTAAATCTTCATTGCTATCAAAAATATTATCCAGGCTATTTTGCCTACCGCCAATCGAGGATACAGTACCGTCTACTTTTAATGACGCGCTATCGATTTGTACTAATGCATCTGCAATTTTTTCCGCTAACAAATCGCCACTTTCAAAATCTCGTTCAACTGCATTAATAATATCGGTTAACGTATTGAGAATGTTGCTTTTTGCTGGCGCCGGCAATGAAAAGTCGACTGTGCCAGGTGCTGCACCATTAGCAGTAATAGCTAGACCTTTAAAACTGACAGGCTCTCCTGGTACAAAACTACCCGTCACAGCAGGTGTCAGACTAGCGCCATTTCGGAAAATTTCGTAAGTGCTACCCGCGGTGATTTGCATCTGATAATTATTATTTGCAGCGTTCACACCGTCATAATTTTTTTGGTAAAACTGGTCAAAAGCACTTTGATTTTGTACGAGAATCTTTGCAGTAGTAACACTACCGCCAGGGACTGGAGTTGTTGTTTTATAGCGAGCATTCACATCTTCAAAAATGTTTTTGCCACTGTCGTTGCTCGCTAACGCAACAGAAGGCGATACCTGAAGCGACTTTTGCCCTTCGTCACCATTAAATTTATAGTAGCCAGTGGCAATATCTAGACTGTAGCTTTGAGTTTGCTCTTGAAACCCAGAAAATAAAAAACCACCATTCGCATCTTTTTGATTCATTAAATCAAATACTTCTGAACGAATATTTTCTAGTTGTTTGGCGACGGCACTGCGATCTAATTGTGAATAAGCTCCATTGCCAAGCGATACGGTTAGTAATCTCGCTTGATCCATTGATTTACGAATTCCAGATAAAACTGTCTCTTCAATATTAAGGCTGTTTTTCAGACCAATGCTATTTGCTTGATATTGGTCTGTTTGAGTAATTTGTTGATCAAGGGCTACTACTCGTGCAGAACCTGACGGGTCATCTGCCGGAGTTAGAATTTTAGTTTGCTTCTCCAATTGCGCACTTGCTGTCAGTAATTTGTCTTGAGCCCGTAAAATAGCTGACAAGCTCTGATCGTACTTCTGATTAAATGAAATGCGCATACTTACCTCGCGGCGGCCAATAGAGTGTCGAAAATCGTTTGCGATGTTGAAATTATTTTAGCAGCAGCAGCATAAGACTGCTGAAACCGGATAAGATTTGAAGCCTCTTCATCCATATTGACGCCAGAAACCGATTCATACCAAGCTTTCGATTGCTCTAACAATGAATTTGAAGATTGAGCTGCGACTCTGATTTGACTGGTTTTTTCACCAACAAAACCCACCATTGCACCATATGCTTCATTAAAACTATATTTGTTATCGGCTGTAGCGGCTGCGACTGCAGTTTTTCTCATCGTATCGGTAGTTTGCAATTGTCCCAGCATCAAACCGTTGCGGTTATCTTTAAAACCACCATCATTATATCCTAGAGTAAATGTATCACCGGCTTTTGGAACGCCAGTAATAGAAAAGTCAAAACCATAGTTTGTAAGACCCGCTGACGCTAAAATATTGTTGTATTGACCACCTGACATGACTGCAGTTGTACCAACTAACGTACTCGCATTGTCTCGGATTTCAAACTGATTGCCACCGATATACCGAACTTCAAATGGCGCGCCATCTAATGAACCGGGCGCACTAAACTCTGATGTCGCAGGATCGGTATCAGTAACAGTAATATCACCAAACTTTCCGTTACCTAAGTTATTAATATTAAAGTCACCACGTAGCGGGCCTGCCAATGCCAGATCCTCCCCCCGAGTGGTGGCTAACTGAATATTCTGTGACGCGGTTGTCAAAGGTTTCAAAATAAACTGGTCGCCATCAGCAAAAGCGCCAGCCGAATTATCGAGAGTTACTTCAAAGCCATACAAAAAACCACCTGCAACATTCCCCGTATTAAAAGTCGCAGGGTAACCTGTGATCGTGCTTGTCACAGCAGAACCTACTATAGCTTTGCCATTGTCATCAAGCGCTTCCATCTTAAATTGATTTGGTGAAGTATAAGTAATCACAAAATCATTCGGAGGAATATCAACGCCACGTCCGGGCTCAAGAGTGGCAGTGACCTGACCAGCCCCTGTATTGCGCGCAACCGATAGACCACCGAACGTCGGATAGGTAAAAATGTCTTTCCCAAGTTGGCCGTTCGCATCCATCCCAAGTTTATTTTGCGTATTAAAACTATCGCCAAAGGCTAACGCTAGTTGACCAAGGCGGTTTTGTGTCGGTTCCAACATTTTTGAACGAAACTCGAGTAACCCACCAATTTTGCCGCCGAGTTGATTGCTGTCGACATCCATAACTACACCACTATTAAAATCAAGTTGCAGCTTTACAACTTTGCGGTCGATGTCTGGATCTCCTTCCGCACTGAGCATATTAAATTTACCCTGCTCAAGCACTAATGATTGGCCAGTAGCCAAAAACACCAGTTTTTCACCATTCTTTGCATCAAGAGTCGTGATTTCCATCATCTCGGACAATTTGCGCAGCGCTTCGTCACGCTTATCAAGCAAATCCAAGGGGGGTGGAGAGTTTAGGCCAATCCCATAGCTGGCAATTTCTTTGTTTAGCAATGCAACAGTGCTAACTGCAGAGTTTGCCTGATTGACGTAAGTATCTAATTGTTGATTGATATAAGTGCGTTGCTCTAAAACAAGATTCGATAACGTATTAAATTTGTTGATTAATGTTTGTGCACTACCCAGCACAAGCTGTCTGGAAGAGTTATTTGCGGGATCGTTGTTGGCCGTTTGTAATTGCTTAAATAAATCGGTCACACCGGTAGAAATACTATTTGCGGAATTAGCAAATAATGTGTCTACCCGCGTCGCCTCTGCTAAATACTGACTGGTAAAGCCGACATTAGAAGTATCCCGACGCAACTGCCGTAATGTAAATTCATTCACCAATCGGTCAGTGGTGCCCCGACCAACCCCCATCCCCAAAATAGCAGACTCATATTCAGTATTTTGCCGTACGTAACCTTTTGTATTCAGGTTAGCAATATTATTTGAAGTGGTACTAAGCAGTCCATTACTGGCAAGTACACCGGATGTGCCGATTTTAAGCAAACTGTCTGACATGCCGTGCTCCTGCAAGTTCTATAGTGCTAAACTCTGCGTATTGCTTGATGAACATACTTCTTTATGCATCCGCTTAGGTCTTTTGGCCAAGAGTTGATTGTTGACCCGATGGTAGATTACCTAGCAAGTTTCGCACCTCTTTAAACGAGCTTCCTTCTAACACCGACAATATTTTTTGTGCATAGTTCGGATCCGTTGCATATCCAGCGGCCTGCAGTCTCTGAAAATACGCTTTAGTATCGCTGGCAACAGAAAGCGCAGCTTGATATCGTGGATTGGACTGAATTAAATCGACATAGTCGTGCAGACTTTGTTCTGCATTGTCGTAAGCCCTAAATCTCGCTTTCTCCTTTTGTGCGACGCCCTGCCGATACTCGAGCGTATCTACCACAGCCACCTGCCCCTGCCAATTTGCTTGGGCTTTAATTCCAAACAAATTATTACTGTTCTGTCCGGTTCCAGTTTTAAACATACGTTGACCCCAACCTGTCTCTAGGGCAGCTTGGGCGATCAGTGCTAAAGGCTCTAAACCCAAATGAGCAGCCGCTTTTTGCGCGGCTGGCAACAGGCTCTGAATAAAAGCTACCGGATCACGAGTATCAATTGCTGTCGGAGAGCTACTCGTCTGAACAACTCCATTCACAACTGTTGATATGCCTTTTAATGCTGGTGTTTCTAGTCCAATTAATTTGGATGTACCAACAGATTGAGCTACTGCAAATTGAGATGAATGTTTGTTTGCAGCTGTCATTGTCACTCCAAAAACGACTTCCGCAGCAAGCTGCTGAACTTTGGGTTGCTGCGATTGTGACGCTGCTTCAGTTAAGAGCGCTGGTAAAACTATCGAAGAAGTTTCAGTTTGTTTTTCAACTTTCAGTGATGGCGCTACGATGCGTTCAGGATCTAATTGCCGAAAGCCACTATGTGCCACTGGTAACGCCAGCATTTGATGCTGATCGCCTGGCAGCTTCAATACCTTGACTTTGGGAATGTCAAATCTGGAAGGAGGACCAATTTGACCGGCCGCTTTTGTGTCGCTGTGTTGTGGTGCCAATTGCTGAACCATTAAGTCTGCTAGCCCTAAAGCCCCTTTTTTTGACAGCTCTGCCGACATTTGACTGTCATGCATATCTCGGAAAAACTCAGTGGCTTGGCTGTTTAACGGATTGTCATCCTCGAATGCGGCATTCGCTTTGCGCATACTCTGCATCAGCATTCCCATAAACACTGACTCAAATTGCTGCGCAGCTTGTTTGATAGCCCCGGTCTCATCTTTTTTTGACGTTGCCCGAAGTTCATTTAGGCTCGTTAAGTCATGGTATGAGACATTGACATCAGGCGTGTTCATTTAGATCACCACCAACTCACCGTGAATAGCGCCCGCTTCTTTTAAGGCCTCTAAGATAGCCATGAGGTCACCGGGAGCAGCACCAACGGCGTTAACAGTACTCACAAGTTCGTCTAAAGTTGTCCCCGGGTCAAACTTGAACATCCGAGAGCGGTCAGGACGCACATCAATAATTGTGTTAGGAACGACCACAGTTTCCCCTGCAGCCAATGGATTTGGTTGACTGACGGTTGGATTCTCAGCAATGGTTACCGTCATCCCGCCATGGGTAATAGCGGCAGGAAATAAGCGTACTTCTTTGCCAATGACAATAGTTCCGGTACGGGAGTTAATAATAATTTTTGCGGCATCAGACGCAGGTTCAAAAGTTAAATTTTCCAATGTTGATAAATAGGAAACGCGCTGTGTAACATCACGTGGCGCACGAACCTGAATTGAACGAGCATCTAATGTTCTCGCAGTATCATCACCAATAAAGCTATTAATCGCTGCAGCAAGATTTTTAGCGCTGGTGAAATCACCGCGATTCAGGTTAAACGTGATGTAATCACCTTGCGCAAATGGCGTCACTACCTCGCGTTCAACAGTGGCGCCATTTGGCACACGTCCAACAGTTGGCGTATTCACGACGACCTTAGAACCATCTGCACCTTCGGCACCTAACCCACTGACAATCAAGCTACCCTGCGCTACTGCATAAACCTGGCCATCCAGACCTTTGAGAAACGTTTGTAATAAGGTGCCGCCGCGCAGCCCCTTTGAACTGCCTACTGAAGATACCGTGACGTCAATATGTTGGCCAGGCTTGGCAAATGCCGGCAATTCAGCATGAACCGCTACGGCCGCAACATTTTTAATTTGGGATTTCATGCCTGCAGGCAAATTAATCCCAAAATTAGCCAGCATGGTTTTAAAACTTTGCTCTGTAAAAGGACTTTGTTCACCAGTTCCAGGTAGTCCAACGACCAGACCATAACCAACCAGTTGATTTGAGCGAACCCCTTCGACTGATGCAACGTCTTTTATTCTGGCAGCCTCAGCATTAAAACTGCTTGCCGCACAAACCGTTAAACTTGCTACTGCAATCCAGAGCAATGCTTTCATTGTGATTACCTCGTGCTAAAACGGCCACAGCACTGTGGAAAAAAACCGGGTGAGCCATCCTGGCCCCTGACCACCATGGGTTGCGCCTGTGCCGCTATATTCGATTCGGGCATTGGCTATTTTGCTTGATTCCACGGTATTTTTAGCATCAACGTCTTCAGGACGTATAACACCGGTTAAACGGATATATTCCTTACCGGTATTAAGTGTCAGCCATTTTTCGCCGCGGATAACCAGATTGCCATTCGCCATCACCCGCAAGACATTCACTGAAATATCGCCGGTCAGGCTATTGCTCTGATCCGCTTTCGAGTCGCCTTTAAAATCACTGGTAGAACTCATGCCAAACTGCAGAGTATTACCGGCAACACTGACATTCCGTCCATCAAGTCCGATCATTGGTTCAAATGAATTGGAACTGTCCTTGCCAAATTCAGTTTTGGCTTTTTTCGACGCCTGTGTATTTTCTCGCAGCACAACAGTAATAATGTCACCTTCGCGCCGTGCTTTGTTATCGGAATACAATCCGTTCGACATCCCCGCGGCAAACAAACTCCCAGTTTGTAACACTGGTTTTGCCTCAGGCTCAGGCGGAAGCGGCGCAAACGCTGGATCATCTGGAAAAGCTTCAGGTACATAACTAGCACAACCTGACATTAAACAAAGGGCGCACAGAGCGATAACAAAACGCATGATAACCTCCATGCAGTTACAGTTGCTGAATAGCAAAACTAAGCATCTGATCAACAGCCGAAATGACTTTGGAATTCATTTCATATAC
>JAHJNE010000603.1 GCA_018820995.1 Gammaproteobacteria bacterium
AAAAATAACTCTTTCAACTTTATAAGTTTTTTCAATAGAAACTCTTTTATTGAACAGGTCGTGCAGTTGCTTGCTTGTTTTTAGTGCAATCGACTAGAATGTTAACAATTTACCTATTACAGCAAAATCTATTGCTCCACCTGATGACAGTGTGTTGTTGGGCATACCTAAAAAAACGGTAAAACAGCGCCCTCAATAACAATAAAGCTATGTAATGTGTTGTTTGTAAAAAATTTGTAGTTTAGACAAAGCAAGGCCATTGTTAGAGGCTTACCGACCAAGGACCGGTCAGCTTTCAACTTTCAACTTTCAACTTTCAACTTTCAACTGACTATAAAACCTCCGTTGTTTTCCCACCATTTATCGCATTTCAAGTGCGGGTTGCGGTGGTTAACTCAGCACCTTTTGGCTAGCAAGAGAGTAAACAATCTATGTTAAGAAGTATGAAAATTGGCAAGCGCTTAACTTTAGGATTCAGCCTACTCGTCCTGATCAGCATCTTTGTCGGTGCGTCATCGTATTACCGGCTGATTGAAATTAAATCGAATTTGTCGAACCTGGCAGAACGCCGTCTACCGGCAGCTTTGCTGGTCGGAAAAATGAATAGTGAGTTTTTACTGATCCGATTGCATCTGGCAAATTTGCTTTCAGCAAAAACAGCGAGCGAAAAAGATACGCTCAACAATGCTTTAGTCAAAGCAGTGCAGCAATATAATGAGACGGCGACGCAAACCGCGGTCTTTCATAAAACCCCTGCCGGCCGCGCGACTTTTGAAAAAGCGCTGACTGCCAAAACCAAGTTCGACGCGCTTTATACCGAACTCGTACAGCATATAAACGCAAACAACATCGACGACGCTTTGCAGCTTCGAAGCGAAAAATATAGCGCCGCAGCAGCCGATGTGACCAGTGCATTAAAAGACCTCGCTGAATATCAACGTCAAACCGGCATTAAGCAGGCAGAACAAGCCGAGCACAGTATTTCGTTGGC
The DNA here is from genome assembly GCA_018820995.1 of Gammaproteobacteria bacterium. GTDB lineage: Bacteria > Pseudomonadota > Gammaproteobacteria > Enterobacterales > Alteromonadaceae > Pararheinheimera. Next base: position 992 of record JAHJNE010000603.1, read on the forward strand.
TGAAATGACGGCGTTACTGGCAGTTATTTTTGCCGTTGGTTTTGGCGCAGTTCTGGCTGTGGTATTTACCCGCAGCCTGGTCAGGCCAATGGAACAAGCCGTAACAGCCAGTCAAGCCATCGCCGCCGGCGATTTAAGTTTTCACTTTGCGGACGACGAACCGGATGAAGCCGGTGAATTGATCCGGGCTATGGTACAAATGCAGAAACAGCTGCAAAGTACCCTTGATGACATCAATCAATCTGCATCGCAGCTGACGGTAACTTCGGAAGAATTGAGTGTGGTCACTGAAAGCTCCGCTTACACCATGCAACAACAAAATTCAGAGCTGGAAATGGCGGCCACAGCCGTGACCGAACTGACTACCGCTATTGAAGAAGTGGCGCGAAGTGCCGCCTCGACATCCGATAACTCAAACAAAGCGGATCAGACCTCGCAACAAGGTCAGCAGAAAGTGAACTTGACTATTGATTCAATTCAAACCCTTGAGGGCGAATTACAGGTCTCGCGCACTGATATTATCCAGTTATCCGATCATGTGAATGAAATCGGTTCGGTGTTGGACGTGATCCGGGCCATAGCGGAACAAACCAATTTACTGGCGCTCAACGCCGCCATTGAAGCCGCCCGTGCCGGCGAAAGTGGTCGTGGTTTTGCGGTGGTCGCCGATGAAGTCCGGGCACTGGCGCATCGGACCCAACAATCGACCAAGATGATTGAACAAACCATCAGCAAGGTAAAAGCCGGCACTCAAAAAACCGTAGTCACAATGGAAAATAGCAGCGAACGTGCCACGCAGACGCTGAAACTGGCAATTGAAGCCGGTGAAGCGCTGAAACTGATCACCCAGTCGATTGGCCAAATCAGCGACCAGAATATGACGATTGCCAGCGCTGCCGAAGAACAGGCAACAGTTGCCAGAGAAGTTGATAAAAACCTAATCAATATTAAAGATTTATCAGTTCAAACGTCCACTGGTGCAGATGAAACCAAAGCCTCCAGTATCGAACTGGCGCAATTGGCTGAACATTTAAGCGGCCTGGTAAAACAATTTAAGGTTTAGCAAAGCCACAAAAAAGCCCTGGCTGATCACTGACAGCCAGGGCTTTTTATGATCTGATGTTCGTCTTTAGTGTCGTTGAAACCTATTGCCAAGTATGCAACCGGCAGCAGCAAAAATTGAGTTGCCGAATCAACTGATCAGCTGTGCTACTTCGCTCGTCTCTTTTTCCTATTCTCGCGAATCTCTTCACATGAACCAAGGATCGGCAGCTGCCGCAATACTTTCATTTCTGGATCGATTTGAACTTTATCCGTGCTTTTCAGCGGAACAGTTACCGCCCCTTTACTAAAATCCAGTGTTAATAATTTGCCGTTGATGGCTACTTCTACCGGCATCGGAAAGGTTTTATCGCCTGGTGTTTTCCAGTTGAGTTGCAACTGATCGGCGGTTCGCACCTCTATCAGCTCTGGGAGCGCCGCTTCGTAGAGATAAACGTCAAACAGCCATTGCAAATTTTGGCCGCTGATGCGGTTCACAATGGCCACAAAATCCGAAGTATTTCGATAACGCGGCGTGATCGGATACTGCAAATTGGCGGTTTCTGCGGTGCCGTACAATAGCTCACGGGTCGCTTGCCAAAATTTATCTTCGCCAATCAGGTTACGCAGAGTGTGTAAGGTCCAGCCGCCTTTACCGTAAATGTCCGGATTAAACGCCTGATCCGAAGTCACCACCCCTTTTCTAACCACCGGATCGCAGTTCTGCAAGCCCAAATAGGCTTGATACATTTGGTAGTGATAGGCAGCAATGCCCAGTTTATCCAGCGCATAGGCCGGTTGCATATACAGACCAAACCCTTCGTGCAACCAAGCATCGTTGAGCTTTTCGTGGGTCATCAAATTGCCAAACCACTCATGCGACAGCTCATGTTGCAGCAGCCAGTCAAAGCCATATTTGTCACGTTCGTAGCCTTTGCCATAGGCGTTGACCGTTTGATGCTCCATCCCCAGATGCGGTGTTTCTACCACACCAAGCTTCTGATCACCCCAAGGGTAAGGCCCTAATTTACGCTCGAAAAATTCCAGCTGACCCAACACATCATCTTTAATTAAAGCTTTTGCTTTGTCTTCATTGGGTTTCAGCGCCCAGAATTCCAGCGGCACTGTCGCGCCGTTAATACTCTGATAGGTTTGAGAAATTCGCGCATAAGGTCCGATATTCAAGGCAATATTGTAATCGCTGGCTGGCACGGACAGCAGCCAGTTGAACCGCTGCTTATTGCCAGCTAAGGTCTCAACATTTTGCAGGACACCATTGGTCACCGCACTTAGGCCAGTAGGAACTGTCAGGCTGATGGTCATCGTGTCGGCTTTGTCACTAAAATGGTCTTTACAAGGCCAGAATAAATCACAGCCTTCGCCCTGCACGGCGGTCGCAATAAAATGCTCACCGGTAGCCGTTTTGCCCCAGACGGTGCCACCTGACCAAGGTGCATTTACCGCCACATGGGGTTTGCCGCTGTAATGCACTGCCACTTGCACTTTACTTTGTGCGGGTTTCTCACCGCCAAGTTCAATCGTCAGTACACCACCCACCCGCTGATACATGGCCTCTTTTTCATCGACGGTGATACGACTGATCGCAAAACGGCTATCGAGTTTTAACTCGACGGCGCTGGCAGGTTGCAATAACAAAAAATCAGTCCGCCCAACACCGGTAATCGCTTGCTGTTCGGGCATAATTTCTAAATCCAGCGCATAATGTTGCACATCCGCTAGTTGCGCGATGGCCGATAATGGCTGACCGGTATCACCAATGATTGGATCTAACGGCACAGTGCTGCTACAGGCTGACAGAACCGCAGCGCTTAGCAAGGCGGGTACAAAACGACTTAAAATGAGACTGTTTGCCAACGAATTTAACGGTTTATTTTTAACCAAATGACACAACACCATATCCACTCCGTAGATTAACAAAGGTTATACACAACAAAGATTTTTATCATGCCATGAAAAGTTCGACTTGCCAGCGCGCTCAGCGCACCAGCCGTCGGAGGAATGCCGCCATTGGTCGTTTGTCGCTGGAGTTTAGCAAAGTCTAAAGTTAGTTTCAGTGCTCGCAAATTGCCCACTCATATCAACCCTTTACCGGAGTTCCATTATGCAGTTGCACCCGCTTTCATCGTCATTACGCCTTTCGTTATTATCTGCCTTACTGGTCGCAGTCACGCCAGTGGCATTGGCCTATGATCGGATCACCGGCCACGATTTTGCCAGCCGCTCCGAAGTAATAGCCCCGCACGCGATGGCCGCAACCAGTCAACCGCTGGCGACCCAAATTGCGCTCGATATTATGAAGCAAGGCGGCAACGCGATTGATGCGGCGATTGCCGCCAACGCTGCACTGGGATTAATGGAGCCTACCGGTAATGGTATGGGCGGCGATATTTACGCTATCGTCTGGTCAGCCAAAGACAAAAAACTGTTTGGTTTGAATGGCTCTGGTCGCTCGCCAAAAGGGATGACGCTGGCACAGATGCAAGCCGAAGTGAAAAAACTCGGCCGCACCGATATTCCACCCTATGGCATGCTGCCGATTAGCGTCCCTGGTGCGGTCGATGGCTGGTTTAGCTTACACGATAAATTTGGTTCGCTGCCGATGGCAAAAATTCTGGCGCCAGCGATTCAATATGCCGAGCAAGGCTTTCCGGTTTCAGAGTTGATTGCCTATTACTGGAATGCTTCGGTGCCGCGTTTGTCGTCACAACCCGGCGATTTTAAAGGTACTTTTACCATCAACGGCAAAGCACCGCAAAAAGGCGAACTATTTAAAAACCCGGCGCTGGCGAATACCTTTAAAATTCTGGCCAAAGAGGGTCGTGATGCGTTTTATCAAGGCGATATCGCGCGCAAAATAGATATCTTTATGAAAAAAGAAGGTGGTTATTTACGCTTTGAAGATTTTGCTTCGCATCGCTCGGAGTGGGTAGAACCGGTATCGGTCAATTACCATGGTGTTGATGTCTGGGAACTGCCACCAAACGGTCAGGGCATTGCGGCGTTGCAGATGCTACAAATTTTGAAAAACTTCGATTTAAAAAGCATGGGCTTTAACAGTGCCGAAAGTTTACATACCTTGATTGAAGCGAAAAAATTAGCCTTTGAAGACCGGGCCAAGTTTTATGCTGATCAGGACTTTGCCAAAGTGCCGCTTAAAGGCCTAATTTCTGAAGCCTACGGTAAAGAACGTGCCAAGCTCATCACGGCAAAAGCGGCCAAGCGGGTTGATGCTGGTAATCCAAATTTATATCAGGGTGACACCATCTATATGACCACGGCTGACAAAGACGGCAATATGGTGTCGCTGATCCAATCGAATTATCGGGGAATGGGTTCGGGTGTCGTGGTACCAGGCCTGGGTTTTGGTTTTCAGGACCGCGGCCAGATGTTCTCGTTGGATGCAAAGCACGCCAATGCCTTTGCACCGGGTAAACGCCCATTTAATACCATTATTCCGGCCTTTATCACCAAGAACGGCCAGCCTTATGTCAGTTTTGGCGTGATGGGGGGGGCGATGCAACCACAAGGTCATGTGCAAATAGTGGTTAATATGGTCGATTACGGCATGAACCTGCAGGAAGCCGGCGATGCTGCTCGCTGGCAGCACTTAGGAAATACTGAACCGACCGATGGCAGCCAGATGTATCTGGAAAACGGCGGTTATACCGAAGTAGAACGTGGTGTGCCTTATCAGACAATCCAGCAACTCCAGCACAAAGGGCATGACATTCGTTATGGTTTTGGCGGTTATGGTGGTTATCAGGCCATTATGAAAGATCAGCACAACGGTGTGTATTACGGCGCTTCTGAATCACGCAAAGATGGCCAGGCCGCCGGTTATTAAAGTTAACTGACATTCAAAAGCAAAAAGGCCGCAGTGTTCAAGCTGCGGCCTTTTTTATTGGTATTTATTTAAGCTGCGATGCCATTAATCCTGGCCAATCCGCGCTTTGATATCGTTAACTAAAGGTGATGCACCCAGACCATTCGCTTCAGCCCATGCTTCCAGACCTTCCTCTACTAGCGCTTTGGCTGGCATCTGTTTGACATAAAATGCACCGACTTCATATGCATCACTGCGCATTGCGAATTTAATCAGTGATTCATTATTGCACTGAATATTATCGTAAACTTTTCGCACGTTCACTTTGTTGTCCGACAATAACTTACGGATACGGTTTTTATCGTCCGCTTTGGTATATTCACACAGTGAAACAGTCCACTGCTCTGCCGCCATCACCACTGGCGAATTCAGTGCAACCATCGTCAAGCCCAAAGCAACAACCGTTAAAGTCTTCTTCATAACAACCTCATTTAGCTCAAAAAATTCCATGGTATTCATGGCACCTATCGTTCAGATCATTGGTCATTCTGATTTCAAGATTGCCAGAATAAAGCAGCAAACGCTGTCCTAAGGCAAGTATTGGCGTTTATTAAAAGAAGGCAAGCCCAGAGAAGTAAAAATACTCATCGTTTTGATTTGATTGATTAATTTTAAAGCGGAGCGCAACATTCAGCGCCAAGTTAATGTTTAAACTGTTAATGTCACTGTCTTTTTATTTACAAAGTGCAACCTAAGGCGGCGTTTCCTGCTGCTAACTTTAGACGGCCATGTGATCAGCGGGCTTGATACAGCGGTAACTCGATGCAGATCCGAAGCCCACAGCGATTTCCACTGCTGTCGAGTCTATTCTCGGCGCTAATGTTACCGCCGCAGGCATTTATTGCTCGCTGGGCGATACTCAGGCCCAAGCCAACACCGTTGCCGACACTGTGGCTACGAAAAAACGGATTAAAAATTAACGGTAATTGCTCTGGCGCTAAACCAGTACCATCGTCATCGA
>JAHJNE010000074.1 GCA_018820995.1 Gammaproteobacteria bacterium
CAGATTAGAAATCGAGTTTTTTCAAAGTGACCCGTCGAAAATATGGGTGAATGCTTGTAACGCTCCAGTCGCCCCTAAATCGCAATATTTCTGGCATTTACTTGCCATCTAACCTTCTCCAAGTTGTCTTTTTCATCTTCTATATTTGCCGCTCAAATTGGATCATGAGAAAGGACTATGAACATAAAACATCTCCCTTTAGCGCTTATTTTTGTTACTGCAGCTCTGGTTGCAGGATGCTCAGACTCAGATAAAGACGATAATCAAGTCAAAGACGGTACACAGATGTCGGTGCGTCTGTTAGAGACCACAGACCTTCATGCCAACCTACTGAATTTTAATTATTTTAGTGATTCTGCTGACGACAAAGTGGGTTTGGTGCGAACTGCAGCACTTATTCGGGCAGCCCGTAACGAAGTGGCAAACTCAGTGTTGGTTGATAATGGTGATTTAATTCAGGGCAGCCCGCTTGGCGATTATATGGCCAAAATTCATAAGCTCAATTCAGGCCAGGTCCATCCGGTTTACAAAGCCATGAACACATTAAATTATGATGTAGCGAATATCGGCAATCATGAATTTAATTTTGGCCTGCCATTTTTACAAGAAGCCATTAACGACGCCAACTTCCCTTATATTTCTGCCAACGTATTTAAATACGATGGTGATAACAACGGCGCCAACGATGAACCATTGGTTAAGCCTTACGTCATTCTAGATAAATCTTTTAAAGATCATGACGGTAAAATGCACAGTCTCAAAGTCGGTTTTATCGGCTTTGTGCCACCGCAAATTATGCAATGGGATAAAGCCAATTTAGAAGGCAAAGTGATCGCCAAAGACATCGTTGAAATGGCAAAACTTTATGTGCCCAAAATGAAATCCGAAGGCGCAGATTTAGTGGTGGCAGTGCCGCACTCAGGCTTAGAAATCGCTGACGGTCAAGCGATGGCAGAAAATGCCAGTTATGATCTGTCTAAAGTACCAGGCATTGATGCCATTATGTTTGGCCATGCGCATGCTGACTTCCCTGGTTCGCGTTATGCCAATATGACAGACAAAGGCGTTGATATTGTAAAAGGCACTATAAATGGCGTGGCGGCGGTAATGCCTGGTTTTTGGGGCAACAATTTAGGTGTGATCGATTTAACCCTGCAATACAAAGACAAACAATGGCAAGTTGTTAACTCACAGTCAAAACTGCAACCTATTTACCGCATGGACGAAAACAAGCAAACCGTTGCCGTAGTTGAAAACGACGCTCAAGTCGAAGCCGCAGTAATGAAAGAACACAATGCCACCAGAGAATGGGTCAACAAACCTTTTGCGAAAATAACGGCGCCGGTTTATAGCTACTTTGCGTTAGTGAACGACGACCCTTCAATCCAGATAGTGACGGATGCGCAAGCTTGGTATACCAAAAAAATTGTGCAAGGCACTGAATTAGAAGGCTTACCTATTCTTTCGGCAGGTGCACCGTTTAGAGCGGGCCGTGGGGGTTCAGAAGATTTTACTGCGATCCCTGTCGGTGATATCGCTTATCGTAACGTTGCGGACTTATACATTTACCCGAACGTATTAAAGGTCTTAAAACTCACGGGCAACGAAGTTAAAGAATGGCTGGAGATGTCGGCGGGCCAGTATAATAAAATTGACCCTGAGGGCAAACAAACGCAAGCCCTTATTAATCCAGAATTTCCGTCATATAACTATGACGTACTTGATGGCATCACTTACCAGATTGATGTAACTCAGCCTGCACGTTACAACGCTAAAGGCGAGAAAGTTTCTGATGGTCAACGAATCGTTAATTTACGTTACAACAACCAGGCCATTGATTTAAACGCAGCATTTTTAGTAGCAACGAATAACTATCGCGCTTCGGGCGGTGGTAATTTTCCAAATATCAACGCCAGCAAGATTGTGGTGGATTCACCAAACGAAAACCGGCAAGTTGTCGCGGATTACATTGAATATCAAAGCAGCCAAAATGCAGGCCAGGGGTTAGATCCGTCAGTTGATATGAACTGGAAATTTGCCCCGGTACCAAATGTAGAAATCACCTTCATGAGTGCCAACAACGATAAAACCGTAAGCTACAGTGCGCAGTTTCCTCACATTTTTCCAACCGGACAAACCAACGCCGACGGCTTTGCAATTTACAAGCTGGATCTTACCCAGCCGTAATTGTCCCTACTTAAAAAGGCCCAGTGGGCCTTTTTAAGGCCTGCCACTAGAAACCCAACACTTTCCAATCAAGATAAAAACAGACGACCCGGCGGACAATTTTACTTTTCAATCACCACCACACAGCGCCAATGAGATTTAACAGCCTCGATCTGATTGTTTTTTTATGCAGCAGTTTCGTGAAGTAATCCCCACTCCCCGCTTTACAGGTGCCACGCCGCTTTTTATTACAGAAAATATGTAATAACACACAACCTATTGATTCAATGTGTATAAAATGTTAAGTTTCATCTGCAAAGTTCATGGTGGTGTGTATAAAAAGCCAATAATAGCCTGTTCATTGCATGCGATTAAATGGTCAGGATTTTAATTAGGTTTATTCGAAATATCGCAATCTAGAAAAAATTAAGTTTCGGTAGTCTTTGTTTTTTGGTTTTTGCTGTCAGTATTTATTCAATTCTATTTTTAACAATTGATTGGATGGACTCACAGTATTTAAAAGAAAAACGTTGTTTGACGCCTCTGGCTATGTATTTAAAGTACGATTTATTTAACATGTTAACCAATAACTATTAGCCCACTTCATTGATCGGTACATGTTAGGACAATTCTCATATAGTGTGAAAAAAGGATTTTTATGAAAACATCTATTATTGCGCTCTCGTTTATTTCTTTATTTAGTTCAGCTGGTGAATATGAAACATCTATTGGCCTAGGCCATGAATATGGTGGCGTTTTAGGTGCGCAATTCGCTTATAAAACAGAATCAACTAAGTATTATGCCTCTCTGGGTTTAATTGGTATGTCTGCCGGCTTTCAAACAACTTTTAGTGAAAATTCAAAACATGCCTATGGACTTGTTGCGGGTAGAGAGGAATTGGAGAGTGAAGACGGCTTTATTTTTATAACCTATGACTACCACCTTGATGGTTTTGCTGACAAAGGTTGGGTTATCGGCACAGGTATTGGGGTTACCCGTGAAGATGAGGGTGGCTGGTGGCTCAACAGAGGAGAAACAAAAACCTCAACATCAATAACACTAAACCTAGGTTATAAGTTTTAATGCAGCCATAACGAATATATTTGTGAAATGACAAAACTACAACTGGTGCAAGTTTGAGTCGTAATGCCATAAAAGGAACTTTGAGAATGAGATATCTTTTTCTATTTTTGTTTTTGCCATTTTTCGTTTTGGCAGAAATAAATCAGCCTCTCCAAAACTTGCTGTTAGACATGGAGAAAATAGACCAAGACGTCCGAAAAGAATTGGGTCAATTGGGTTGGGATAAAGCGCCGCAAGATTTACAGGACAAATTAGCGCGAATTGACGAAAGCAACACGCAAAAATTAAAGGAAATTCTTAATGGACGCGCTTGGTTTACAGAAAACGAAGTCGGTAAGAAGGGGATAGTCGCTGCCTTCTTAATTATTCAACATTCCCCTGATTTTGAATTTAAAGAAAAAATGCTGCCTGTACTAAAAAAATCGTACTTCAATGGCGAAGGAATTACGGGTCAAGAAATCGCACTTTTAACGGATCGAATACTCATCAACAAAGGTGAAAAACAACTTTATGGTACGCAGGTCGATATCCGCAGTGGCGCGGTCATTTTTGAGCCGATCTCGGCCCCTGAAACAGTGGATGAGCGAAGAGCTGAAATGAAAATGCCACCGTTAGAATTTTATAAAAAGCTGATGGAAGAGATGTATGACATCAAAGATCATCCCGAGATAGATTTGAATTAAACCCTATATGACAAACACAGCCAGCAGCTGCTTATCGTATGGCTGCTTTGGCTGCCAGGCTTGTTTAACAAGGAGTGACAATGAAACCCATCTATACGCTTTTCTTAGTCCTATTCTTATGTAGTTTCAACAAAGCATTCGCTAATAGTTGTGATTCTGCCTGTCAGCTCAACCAAATTAATAGTTATTTCAAAGCGCTAGATAAAATAAGCGCCAAAGGGTCAAACAGCAAAGATATCGATTATTTTTTGTCGTTGCTGCATGCCGATGTTAAATACATTCATGTTGAATATGACGCTAGTTTTGACAAGGATTCATGGCGTAAAGCTTTTATCCGCAACCTTGAACGAGGTGCTTATCAAAATGGCAATGAAAGTGAGCAGCGAATATTAACTACAATTTTCGGAAAAAATCATGTCGCTGTCGAATACTCCCACGGCGTGATACAGCAAGACGGGACTTGGTTACAAAACAAACCGTTACTGATTTTATTTGGTTTTACTGAAGGAAAAATATCTTTAGTTAAAGAGTTATGGTGAGCGAGCGCTAACAATCGCCACCATCAACATTCTAGCTGGGCGCGGGAGCTAACACGCAGTGAGGAGTGCTCTTCTTCAATTGCCTCAGCTGCACGGCGGCTTTAAAGTATTTATCACCACCCTAAATTACGGATAACTTATGAAAAAATATCAATATAAAATTGTCGATTCCAGAGATGTCGCAGCTGCAGGATTATTTAAAGGAAGATTACGCGAAGACATTGAAGCTTATCTTAGCTCACTTGGCGCACAGGGATGGGAGCTGGTGAATGTCGACTTTCGTGAACTCGAAGGTGGGTTAGAATTTGCGGGGATTATGAAAAAAGAAGTCTGACACTTGCCTTTTCAGCTAAGAGAATTTGTTCACTGAGCAGGGCTTTACGCAGGCATCTCAAGCGATAATGCCGGCACTTGGTACTTTGCAGTCGAAATCACTATTGACATCCTTAAGGCGCGGCGCACACCCAATGCTGGTGTTTTCTGGAAAATGCTCGGGCACCACAGACGATATTTTAATCAACGTCACATTTAGGAATAAATCGGAGCCACCGCTTATCGACTGGCTGTGGATCGACTGGCTGTGGATCGACTGGCTGTGGATCGAATAGCACAGAGCAACATCATCAAAAGGAATAAGACCTTGAACAAGGAAGAATTTGAAGCACAAACACTTTTCAAAAAATTGCGGAAGCAACAAGACTTAACACAAGAGTTCGAGCAGCTTCGTCCAAATTGGCAAGGGAGTTGGATCCGTTTTCTCAGCATGCTCGCCGCGGTCATGTTTCTGTTTTGGCTTTATCCTGACCTCGCCAAACAGCCTGTTTTGTATGTGGTATTAATCGTTATTTTAGGTACAAGCGCCGAGCTGCATAATGAAAGTAAAAAGATCAATAAACGAATAGACACTTTGTATCAGCTATTAAAAAGTGACGACTAACACGTCAGGCTATTCAGGGCTTTTGCTCCCAGTGATATCAATATGCAATAGCAAAC
>JAHJNE010000075.1 GCA_018820995.1 Gammaproteobacteria bacterium
CATGCGACGGGTTTCACGACCTTAGGTGATCCGAAGCTGGTCCGTCACAATAACCAAGACCAAATTATTGTGGGCGGGCAAAAAGTTGCGGTTTATCAGACGGAAGCAGCAGTAGCATTGCCGGCGCCAGAACCTGTGCGATTGTCCTCACATGTTTTAAAAGCGCTGAGCGGCACCCTCAAAATATCTGCAGAAATTGACTATTTCGCCCTGAGCAGTGGCACCAAATTGGGTCAGTTTGCATTTACCGATCGTAAAACGGGTCAATTTACCTATCAGCCAATGGGTCGCACTGGTACTGAGACATTAAAATTCTACGCTGTGAAAGGAAACGCAATTTCCGTAGATGCCGAATTATCAATTGAGCTGACCAACAATAAACCGGTTGTGGATAACCTGAACATCAGTACGCACTGGAATAAAGCAGTGCAACTGACCTTGCCGGCAAAAGATGATGATCAGGAAGCTTTGTTATTTGTGTTAGCCAGCGAGCCAAAACATGGTCAGTTGAAATTATTGGATCAGGCAAAAGGCACCGTGGAATATATTCCATCAGGTGACAGCTTGGATGCCATTAGCTTTGGCTTCACCGCCAAGGACAGCCTGGTCAGTTCAGATCAGAAAAATGTGGTGGTGACTCTGACGAACACAACCCCTGTCGCAAATGCCATAAGCTACACGACGTCTTATCAGACACCAGTCAATGGTGCAGTAAAAGGTCAGGATGCTGATAACGATGTTCTGAGCTATGAAATTACCACACAACCGGCCACTGGCAACCTGACTCTGGATAGTCATAACGGCTTATTTGTCTACACACCCAGTGGTGAGAGTGATCAGCAAATCAGCTTCAGCTATGTGGTAAAAGACAAATTTGCCAGCTCTACAGCGCAGACGGTCAGCATCACGGTAAAAGGAGCTCCGCAAAAATCCAGCGGGGGAGCTATCAGCATGTTCTCGATTATCGCGTTATTAGTGCTCACCATCCGTCGCCGGCGTCAGTTATTGCATTAAAAGTGACGGTAAAATAAGCACTGGATAACAGGCTCAGTACAAGCTGAGTCTGTTATCAAACTGTGTAGGCACAGAACGTTGTTCAGTGGTGAACAGTGGCAGATAAACAAGGTTGGTTGGCGAAGCCCCATACCAACCGCTGAGCTGGCTTGCACTCTCCGCCTGCAACAGGCCACGGTAAACAATCCCTCTCCAAGCAGGCCTCGAGCCTGCTTTTTGTATCTGGTCTTTGACCGCTGTGTCGAAGTAACAACCCGCCAAATGATTTTCATTCGTCCATCATTGGCCAACCATCAACCATCAACCATCAACCATCAAAAAAATAATTCCTTAAACAACTTGCGCAATTAGATCGATTAGCAGACAATTTACTTGCGCACTCAAGCATCAATCAATCTTATGTGTAGTTTTGATGATTATTTAGCTTTTAAATATATGCAAAACCAATATTCATAAAAGGATCCACTATGGACAATCAAAATCAGGCGCTCGATTTCATCCTGCAAAGTGCTTTACTTTGGTCTGGCATGGTCAAAAAAGCCGATCAACAGCTCAGTGTTCACGGCATCAGCTTTAGCGAATTTGGCATTTTACATCAGCTGTCGTTAGCGCCACAGCAGCGGCTAAGCCGGATTGAACTGGCCAATGCTGTAGGTCTGAGCGCTTCTGGCATCACCCGTTTATTACAACCGATGGAAAAAATTCAGTTGGTAGAAAAAGAGCAAAATGCGCGGGATGCCAGGGTCAGTCTGGTGAAATTAACGCCTACCGGCCAACAGATTTATCTGGATGCACTGCAAACCTGTAATTTTTTCGCCACGCAATTTGTGTCACCGTTAACACCCCGCCAGCAAGAAATGCTGGTCGATTTACTGCAACGTCTCTGAGCAGGAATTGCCATGACCGATTTAACCCAAGGTTCGTTACGCCGCCATCTATGGACAATGGCCATCCCAATGATGATTGGTATGTTTGTGCAATCGCTGTATCTGTTTGTTGATTTGTATTTTGTCTCAAACCTTGGCGCGGAAGCCATTGCTGCCGTCAGTGCCGCCGGTAATCTGATGTTCCTGATCATGGCACTGACGCAAATGCTCAATGTCGGTTGTGTGGCACTGATTGCCCGCTTTACCGGCGCCAAACAACACGACCAGGCCAATATTGTATTCCAGCAAGCAATGCTGATGGGCGGCGCTTTGGCAATATTGACGTTAGTGCTTGGTTTTTTGTTCAGCGACAACTATATGCAAGTGTTGACCACAGACCTTGAGGTGCAACAACAAGCGGGTCTGTTTTTAGCGGCTTACTTGCCAGGACTGGCGCTGATGTTTATCTCCACCGCAATTGCTGCAGCTTTACGGGCGGTGGGCGTGGTCAAACCAACCATGGTGGTACAACTCATTACGATACTATTGAATATCATCCTGGCACCGATATTCATTGCAGGTTGGGGCACAGGTTATCCGATGGGCGTATTGGGCGCGGGCCTTGCCAGTAGTATCTCAGTCACAGTCGGCGTGGTGCTGCTATGGCGCTATTTTCTAAAAAGTGATCATTCAGTGCTGCAGACGCCCAAGCACTGGCGTTTTGATGGCAAAGTCTGGCGGCAAATTGCAGCCATCGGCGTGCCGGCCGGAGGCGAATTTGCCCTGATGTTTTTATATACCGCCTTCGTGTATTGGGTGATCCAGGACTTTGGCACCGCGACTCAGGCGGCGTTTGGGATTGGCAATCGCATCCTGCAGGCGTTGATCATGCCAGCCATCGCGTTATCCTTTGCGTTACCGGCGATTGTCGGCCAGAACTATGGCGCAGGTCTCGCTGATCGGGTGCGGCAAAGTTTTAATGTCGGGGTCAGCCAAATGGGCCTTGCGATGTTATTTACATTTGTGGTGTGTCAGGCGGTAGCCCACCCGCTGGTCGCCGCCTTCTCAAACGACCCACAGGTGGTGGCGGACGGTGAGCTGTTTTTGCGTATCATCAGCCTGAATTGTCTGAGTGTGGTACTGGTGTTTAGCTGCTCTGGTATTTTCCAGGGGCTTGGTAATACCTGGCCGTCGCTTGCCAGTTCGGCACTACGTATTGTACTTTTTATCGTGCCGGTACTGTGGTTGTCACAACGCAGTGATTTTTCGGCGACGATGGTCTGGTATTGCTCAGCTGGTAGCGTGTTTTTGCAGGGTCTTTGTAGTTATTACCTGCTACGCGGGCAGCTTCGTAGCAAATTGACCGGGTTGCAAGCCGTCA
>JAHJNE010000604.1 GCA_018820995.1 Gammaproteobacteria bacterium
AGTGCTCAGCAGGGACAGAAAACATCATATGCAGGAAGTTTTCAGCATAACTCAGTTCATTGCGTGGATAGACAAATGGCTGACCAACCGTATATTTGTAAGCCATCGCAGCGATAGTTGGTAGCTTCGCGATTAAACGATGAGCAGAACGTTTACGTTGCTCTGGGTCGTTGACATTCAGGTCTGAGTGATAAAACGAAGACATTGCGCCGACAACGCCACACAGCATTGCCATTGGGTGAGCATCAACGCGGAACCCTTGGAAGAATGATGCTAACTTATCATGCACCATGGTGTGGCGAGTGATGACGTGGGTAAAGTTGTCATATTCAGCTTTGGACGGTAATTCACCTTCCAGCAGCAGGTAGCAGGTTTCCAGATAATCCGATTCAACGGCTAACTGTTCGATCGGGTAGCCACGATGTAGTAACACGCCGTTGTCGCCGTCGATATAGGTAATTTTAGATTCACAAGAGCCTGTCGACATGAAGCCCGGATCGAAGGTGAAGTAACCATGTTGACCCAAGGCCCGTACATCGATGACGTCTGTGCCTGCCGAGCCCGAGTAGATTGGCAGCTCGATCGGCGCAAGGCCTTCGATATGCAAGACAGCTTTTTTATCAGCCATTGGATTTCTCCTGTGTTGTTATTGGTTTAACCGGTAGAAATTCTTATTCTACCCGCAACTGGGTCCTAAAAGTCAATTTTAATGCTAACTTGGATAATAAGTATTCGACTCTAGTCGTATTGCCAGCCTGAGTAAATCAGTTACCGTGTCAGGTATGGATTTTCTTCAACAAAATTAAACATAAATTGTATTCCAGACTGGTGAAATATATACTGTTGCGGGTTCGAAATCAGTTCACCGACCGATAGATAAAAAAATTGGGCTGAACCACACCGCGCTGTAGCCTGTATATCCATTGGGTGTTGACTGTTTATGCAGCAACGTATAATGACAACAAAGCTCAGAATAGGGCGTCGATAGGCAAGAAACTGTGAAAAAGCAAAGACCTGTAAATCTAGACCTCACCACTATATCCATGCCGGTAACGGCAACTGCATCGATCCTGCATCGTGTAACCGGCGTAGCAATGTTTTTTGCGCTGATTTTCGTGATTTGGGCTTGGGCAGTTTCCCTGTCTTCTGCCGAAGGTTTTAATTTGGTGAAGGAAGTAATGACTTCTTTTATCGCCAAGTTCATCGCCTGGGGCACTATCACAATGTTGCTTTACCATCTGATCGGCGGCGTCCGCCACCTGATCATGGATATGGGCCATTGGGAAGAGTTAGAGTCGGGCAAGCTTAGCGCGCAAATTACCATCGCGTTGTGGCTTGTTCTGTCAGTATTAGCTGGAGTCTGGTTATGGTTCTGAATCAAGCATCTTTAAAACGTGATGGCGTGCAAGACTACGTTTCATTACGTGCGACAGCGATTATCCTGACGCTGTATACCCTGTTCATTCTTGGTTATTTTCTTTGTACTCCTGAAATTACCTATGACGGTTGGAAAGCTTTGTTTTCTAACATTCTGGTGAAAGCTTTCACCTTATTGGCTTTAGTATGTATTG
The DNA here is from genome assembly GCA_018820995.1 of Gammaproteobacteria bacterium. GTDB lineage: Bacteria > Pseudomonadota > Gammaproteobacteria > Enterobacterales > Alteromonadaceae > Pararheinheimera. The sequence continues at coordinate 1,572 of JAHJNE010000604.1, forward strand.
CTGTTCATACCAAAATTGGTTTATGGCAAGTACTGACTGACTACGTCAAATCTGCTGCGACCCGTGCTGTGCTGCAATTTGTGCTGTACACCATTGCTTTTGGTTATGTGGCTGTAGGCCTGTTTGTTTTGTGGGGTGCTTAATTGAATATTCCAGTTCGCGAGTTTGATGCCGTCGTGATCGGCGCAGGTGGTGCGGGTATGCGCGCTGCACTGCAAATCACTGAATCAGGTTTAACCTGTGCATTATTATCCAAAGTATTCCCAACCCGTTCTCACACAGTATCTGCCCAAGGCGGTATTACTGTGGCACTGGGTAACTCTCACCCGGACAACTGGGAATGGCACATGTTTGATACCGTTAAAGGTTCCGATTATATCGGTGACCAAGACGCGATTGAATACATGTGTAAAACCGGCCCGGAAGCGATTACTGAGTTAGAAAACATGGGCTTACCATTCTCTCGTTTTGAGAATGGCCGTGTTTATCAACGTCCGTTTGGTGGTCAATCAAAGAATTTTGGTGGTGAACAAGCCGCCCGTACTGCAGCTGCAGCAGACCGGACCGGTCATGCCTTATTGCACTTGTTGTATCAACAAAACGTCAAAAACAAAACTCAGGTTTTCTCTGAGTGGTACGCCCTTGATCTGGTGAAAAATCAGGATGGTGCAGTGGTTGGTTGTACCGCCATTGACATCGAAAGCGGCGAAATCGTTTATTTTAAAGCCCGGGCGACTGTGCTTGCCACTGGCGGCGCGGGTCGTATTTTCGCCTCAACCACCAATGCTCACATCAATACCGGTGACGGTGTTGGTATGGCACTGCGTGCTGGTGTGCCGCTGCAGGATATGGAAATGTGGCAATTCCACCCAACAGGCATCGCAGGTGCCGGCACTCTGGTAACCGAAGGTTGTCGTGGTGAAGGTGGTTATTTACTGAACAAAAACGGCGAGCGTTTCATGGAACGTTATGCGCCAAACGCTAAAGACTTGGCTGGTCGTGACGTGGTTGCCCGTTCGATGATGACGGAAATCCGTGAAGGCCGTGGTTGTGATGGCCCATGGGGTCCACATATCAAGTTAAAACTGGACCACTTAGGTGCAGAAGTTTTAGAAAGCCGCTTACCAGGTGTCTGTGAGCTGTCAAAAACCTTCGCCCACGTTGACCCGGTAAAAGAGCCAATTCCGGTGATCCCAACGTGCCACTACATGATGGGTGGGATTCCAACCAACGTGCATGGTCAGGTCATTCATCCAAAAGCCGATGGTTCTGAAACCATTGTTGCTGGTTTGTTTGCTTGTGGCGAAATCGCTTGTGTGTCTGTTCACGGTGCGAACCGCCTTGGTGGTAACTCGTTATTAGACTTAGTGGTCTTTGGTCGCGCAACCGGTCTGCATTTAGGTGAAGCCTTAGCGGCAACTTCTGAAGGTCGCGGCGCGACAGATTCTGATATTCAGGCTGCTTTAGCACGTACCCAACGTTGGGAAAATACCAAGGTTGGTCAAGGCGAAGATCCAGCGCAAATCAAGAAAGATTTACAAACCTGTATGCAACTGAACTTCTCGGTATTCCGTGAAGGTGCAGCGATGGCAGAAGGTTTAGCTGAGTTGAAAGTAATTCGCGAACGTTTGCAATATGCTCGTTTAGATGACAAGAGTTCAGATTTTAATACCGCACGTATTGAATGTCTGGAATTGGACAATCTGATGGAAACTGCCTATTCAACGGCGGTTGCGGCAAACTTCCGGACTGAAAGTCGTGGTGCCCATGCCCGCTTTGACTTCCCGGATCGTGACGATGCCAACTGGTTATGTCACAGCGTCTACGCACCGGACACCGAGTCTATGTTCAAACGTAAAGTGAACTTAGAACCGAAGTTCCGTGAAGCTTTCCAACCTAAAGCTCGTACTTATTAAGAGGGACAGACGATGAAGAAGCTTGAATTCTCTGTTTATCGTTACAACCCTGACGTTGATAACGCGCCACGGATGCAAGACTATACCTTGGACAATCCGGAAGGTCGGGACATGATGGTGCTTGATGCACTGTTGAAATTGAAAGAACAAGACCCAACCTTATCGTTTCGTCGTAGTTGCCGCGAAGGTGTCTGTGGTTCTGACGGTGTCAATATGAACGGTAAAAACGGCTTGGCGTGTATTACGCCATTATCAGCCGTTGGCAAAGGAAAGGGTGGCAAGATTGTCGTTCGCCCTTTACCAGGTTTACCAGTCGTACGTGATTTAGTTGTTGATATGTCTCAGTTTTACACTCAATACGAGAAAGTAAAACCATATTTAATCAATAACGATTTACCGCCGGCCGGTGAATATCTGCAATCACCGGAAGAACGCGCTAAGCTTGATGGTCTGTACGAGTGTATTTTATGTGCTTGTTGTTCAACCTCTTGCCCATCGTTCTGGTGGAATCCAGATAAGTTTATCGGTCCTGCAGGTTTATTACACGCTTACCGTTTCCTGGCGGATAGCCGTGATACTGCAACTGAAGAACGATTAAACGATTTAGACGATGCATTCAGCGTGTTCCGCTGTCACGGCATCATGAACTGTGTGAATGTGTGTCCGAAGGGGTTAAACCCGACCAAAGCCATTGGCCAGATCAAATCAATGTTATTAAACCGGGCGCTGTAAAGCGCCCCTTTCTTAGCAGACAAAAGTTTCAAATAACGGTGCTCCCCAAAGTTTGTTGAGCATCAACCAGGAAAAAATAGCCATAAAACCTGTTACATGGCTATTTTTTTGCTACTTTTTTCCAGGTGCTTCGAGATAAGGGAAAGTAAATGCACGAAGGTGTAATGAAGGCGTGGTTAGAGTCTTCTCATCTTGGCGGTGGCAACATGGCCTATGTAGATGAACTCTATGAATCCTACTTAGCTGAACCTACCAGTGTTGGTGATGAATGGCGTGAGTTTTTCGCCCAACTTCCAAAAATTGATGGTGTGGAATTAGAATCCCGGCATTCTGATGTACGCCAGCAATTTATCGATCTTGCCAAGAACAAACACCGTGAAGTGGTGGTTGCTCCATCAAGTGGCGGTGATGGTCGGCAGGTGAAGGTTCTTCAGCTTATCAATGCTTTCCGTTTCCGGGGGCACCAAAATGCCAAGCTTGATCCGTTGGATTTGTGGAAAAGACAACGCGTTCGCGATTTAGAACTGTCTTACCATGATTTAAGTGCTGCTGATTTCGACGACGAATTTAACGTCGGTTCCTTTGTCGCTGCGACTGACAGCATGAAGCTAGGCGAACTGGTTTCAGCGCTCGAAACGACTTACTGCGGTTCAATTGGTGCAGAATATATGCACATTGTATCGACCGATGAAAAACGTTGGATCCAACAACGTCTGGAGTCTGTTCGTTCGACGCCAAATTACGACAAAGAAACCAAAGCCGGCATTCTCAAAGGTTTAATTGCTGCTGACGGTCTTGAGCGTTATTTGTCGAATAAATTCCCAGGTGCGAAACGTTTTGGTCTGGAAGGTGGCGATGCCATGGTTCCAATGCTCAAAGCGATGATTCACCGCGCGGGTGAACAAGGCGCAAAAGATTGTGTTATCGGCATGGCCCACCGTGGTCGTCTGAACACACTCGTTAACGTGTTAGGTAAAAATCCTGGCAAATTGTTTGACGAATTCGCCGGTAAATATGAAGTGGTTGGTGCTGGCGATGTGAAATATCATATGGGTTTCTCATCTGATTTCACCACCAAAGGCGGTGATGTTCATTTAGCTTTGGCGTTTAACCCATCTCACCTCGAAATCGTTAATCCAGTGGTGATCGGCTCTGTGCGCGCACGTCTGGATCGTCGTGGATGTACCGATGGTTCTTTAGCGTTGCCAATTACCATTCATGGTGATTCTGCTTTTGCCGGTCAGGGTGTGGTCGCTGAGACCTTTAACATTTCGCAAACCCGTGCCTTTAAAGTTGGCGGTACTATTCGTCTGGTGATTAATAACCAGGTGGGTTTCACCACGTCAAACCCGGAAGACACCCGTTCTACTGAATACTGTACTGACATCGCGAAGATGGTTCAGGCGCCTATTTTTCATGTCAATGGTGATGATCCTGAAGCTGTGGTTTTTGTGGCGCAGTTAGCGGTAGATTATCGGAACACCTTTAAGCGTGATGTGGTCATCGACCTGGTTTGCTACCGTCGCAATGGTCACAACGAAGCTGACGAGCCAAATGCAACTCAGCCGCTGATGTACCAGAAAATCAAAAAACATCCAACGCCGCGTGAGATTTACGCTGACAAACTGATCAAAGCTGGACAGTTTAGCGCCGAAGAAGTGCAAGCGATGATGGATAGTTATCGTGATGCGTTGGATAAAGGTGATTGCGTCGTTGAAGAATGGAAAGCCATGACCGAAGTTGCGGTTGATTGGACGCCATTCTTAGGTCATGACTGGGATTCTAGTTATGACGCCAGCATGAGTATTGCCGATCTAGTGGCACTTGGCGAAAAAGCCACCAGCATTCCGGCTGAGCATACTTTGCAGCGCCAGGTTGGTAAGGTCTATGAAGACCGTGCACTGATGCTCAAAGGCGAGAAGAAAATTGACTGGGGTTTTGCCGAAATCCTGGCTTATGCGGCAACCGTTGAAAACGGCGCGCGCATCCGGATCGTCGGTCAGGATTCTGGCCGTGGTACTTTCTTCCATCGCCATGCAGTTTTGCATAGCCAAAAAGATGCCACCACATATACGCCGCTGGAACATATTAGCGCCGAACAAGGACCTTTCCAGGTTTTCGACTCAGCCTTGTCCGAAGAAGCGGTATTAGCGTTTGAATACGGCTATGCCACCGCTGAGCCACGTGCTTTAGTGATTTGGGAAGGTCAGTTTGGCGATTTCGCCAACGGCGCTCAGGTCGTGATTGACCAGTTTTTAAGTTCTGGCGAACAGAAGTGGGGTCGTTTATGCGGACTGACGCTGTTATTACCTCATGGGTATGAAGGCCAGGGCCCGGAACACAGCTCCGCTCGGTTAGAGCGGTTCCTGCAACTCTGTGCTGATCACAATATGCAAGTGGTGGTACCGACTACACCTGCGCAGGTCTACGCAATGATCCGCCGGCAAATGGTTCGTCCAATGCGCCGACCGCTGATTGTGATGTCGCCGAAGTCGTTGTTGCGTCATCCATTGGCAACCTCAACGTTAGAAGAGTTGGCTAGTGGTCAGTTCCATAACGTGATTGCAGAGATTGACGATATCAAAGCAAGTGACGTAAAACGCGTGGTGTTCTGTAGTGGTAAAGTCTATTTTGACTTGCTGGAAGAACGTCGTAAGCGTGAGCAAACCAATGTAGCTATCGTTCGAGTGGAGCAGTTATACCCGTTTCCGCAGGACGAGATGGCCAAAGTGTTGGAACAATATCAACACGTGACTGATTTTGTTTGGTGTCAG
>JAHJNE010000605.1 GCA_018820995.1 Gammaproteobacteria bacterium
AAGTGGCGTGACCACATTGCCTGGGGTCATGGGTATGTGGATGTCTATAACGGCATCATGCGTAGCTGCGACACCTTCTTTTATGATCTCGCTTACAAACTTGGCATTGATAAAATTGCAGACTTTATGACAGCTGCTGGATTTGGCCGCCCAAGCGGCATCGATATTCACGAAGAGAACGAAGGCAATATGCCAACACGCGCCTGGAAAAGAGCCAAGCACAAACAAAGCTGGGGCCCGGGTGACACCATTAATATCGGCATTGGTCAGGGCTATTGGCAGGCTACACCATTGCAAATGGCATTAACCACCGCAACTTTAGTCAACAGCGGTGCTCGCATTACGCCGCGGCTGGCTCGCAATTTTCACAATCAACAGCAAGATCAATCGTTATTAGTGCCACTGGAACAAGCCATCACTGTGGTGGATCCGAACAACTGGGCTATTGCGCGCGAGGCGATGTATCGAACTGCTCACCAGGAGCACGGGACAGCTCGCGGCGCCTTTTTAGGAGCGAGCTATACCATCGGTGGCAAAACCGGTACTCAGCAAGTGATTAACATTGCTGCAGGGCAAAAATATAACGCCAAAGCCATCAATGCCCGCCACCGTGACAATGCGATGTTTATTGGCTTTGCTCCACATCAAAAACCAGAAGTTACGATAGCAGTGGTGGTCGAAAATGCCGGCGGTGGCGGCAGTAATGCCGCACCGGTCGCCCGTCAGATGTTAGATTATTATTTCTCGCCGCAATTTAATGCACCAACACTGCCCTCAGTGGCTGATATTGCGCTGATGCAGCAACAACGTTACGACGCAATGATTGTGCGTGAACAACGTTATGCCGAAGAAGCGTTACAGGAAAAAGCAGCGAAAGAACAACGCAAAGCCTTGGAAAAGTTACGACAAAGCAACCCTGAACAGTCAAATGACGCTGTCGACGCTGAAACATTGACACCAAACTCAGCGACGCCTCCACCAGCGGCGACCACAAACGCGGCAATAACTCCGGAACCAGCTTCAGAGACAGAGGAAAAACCAATCGATGACTAGCCCGGAACATCAAACTATCTGGCAACGTTGGCATATCGACTTGCCGTTATTGGCAGGCTTGTTAGTGCTAATAGTGGTTGGTTTGTTGACCTTATACAGCGCCGACGGCCAGGATTTAGAGCTGATTAAAGGGCAATCCTTAAAGCTGATATTTGCCACGACGGTGATGCTGTTGCTCGCGCAAGTTCATCCACAAACCTACCGCCGCTGGGCCATGCCGCTGTTTTTAGTTGGTTTGTTGCTATTGGTTTGTGTCTTGCTATTCGGCTATACCGCCAAAGGCGCCACTCGCTGGATTGACCTTGGTTTCACCAAATTCCAACCTTCGGAACTGATGAAACTAGCGGTGCCGATGGCGGTTGCCTGGTATATGGCAAAACACGCGATGCCTGCCGGCTATCGTGATGTTTCGGTTGGTTTCATGATTTGTCTTGTTCCTACCTTGTTGATTGCGAAACAACCTGATTTAGGCACCTCAATTCTGATTGCGGTTTCTGGGATCTTTGTCTTGTTTTTGAGTGGCATGAGCTGGCGTATTATTGGCTTTATTGGTGTTTTAATTGCCAGTTTTTTACCCGTGCTATGGAATTTCCTGATGCACGATTACCAAAGACGCCGGGTACTCACCCTGCTCGATGCTGAACGTGACCCATTAGGTTCCGGCTACCACATTATTCAATCTAAAATTGCTATTGGCTCTGGTGGCTTTGAAGGCAAAGGCTGGATGCATGGCACCCAGTCACAACTAGAGTTTTTACCAGAACGTCATACCGACTTTATCTTTGCTGTTTTCGCCGAGGAAATGGGGTTAATGGGTGTCGCCTGCTTACTGGTGTTGTACTTTTATATCATTGGCCGTGGCTTGGTGATTGCAAGTCAGGCACAAGATAATTTCAGCCGTTTTCTGGCGGGTAGCATTACCCTGACATTTTTTGTCTACGTCTTTGTTAATATCGGCATGGTATCTGGTATCCTGCCGGTGGTTGGTGTTCCACTGCCGCTGATTAGCTTTGGTGGGACTTCTTTGGTGACTTTGTTGGCCGGCTTTGGCATTTTGATGTCGATCAGCACTCACAAACGGATGTTAGCGAATCAATAATGAAAATTTATCATCGTTTAGAGCGCCCTCTGGCGCGCCCCTTGTTATTAGCATCGACTGCGGTTTTACTCGCAGCTTGTTCCAGCGCACCTTCGACTTCAGGTCAATCAACATCTGCTTATCCGGAACCTAATAAAGGCCGTTACGCCCAGCAAAAAGACAGTATTCCGCTGCGTTTTCCTACAGAAGATGAGCTGACCGATCCTGAACCTGTGATTGAACCATTAAGTCGTGGTGGGAATAAAGCCTACAATATTTATGGTGTGGACTATTACCCAACTACGACCATAACCGAATACAGCGAGACCGGTACCGCCTCGTGGTACGGCAACAAATTTCACGGTCACAACACCTCAAATGGCGAAATCTACGATGTATTCTCGATGAGTGCAGCGCACAAGACATTGCCTTTACCTTCCTATGTTCGGGTAACGAACCTCGACAATTACCGTAGCGCGGTGGTACGAGTCAATGATCGTGGTCCCTTTCATAATGGCCGGGTTATCGACTTGTCTTATTCAGCTGCCTACAAATTAGGTATTTATCAAACAGGGACTGGCCGGGTTAAAGTTGAACTCCTCGCATCGCCCGCGATGCAAAATATGAGCAGTTTAGCGACGCCGATTTCTCAGGAGCCGATGATCCCCTATCAACCATTAACGGAAACGATGGCACCGATATCCAATGGTTCCATGGCTGCAGTGACGGCGCCCGTCAGTGTGCCTCCGCCGCAAAGGTTCTCTTCGAACACACTACAAGGCTGTTATATTCAGCTGATTGCCAGCGGTGATCAGGCGAAAATTAACCGCCTCGGGAACGAATTAAAACAACAGTGGTCTGTACCCACAACAGTTCAGTCGGTCAACGGGTTATTTAAACTGTTGGCTGGTCCTTTAAATGAACCCGCAGCAGCCACTAATTGGCTGGACAACTTAAGAAGTAGTGGTTATCCGGATGCTTTTTTCACCAATAAAAAACTGTGTAGTGGTTAGCTACCTACGGTGAAAACTTCCAGATCATCATCCATGCATTTATTAAAATAGAAAGAGTCTCATGAACCAGTATCGTCGAATTTTTATTGCTACCAGTTTTAGTTGCATCAGTTTTTTCGCCAGTAGTCAGGCCGTGCAAGTAACCCCGTCCGCCCCTGAAGTGAATGCCAAAGGTTTTATTCTGATTGATTATCAGACGGGCAAAGTGTTGGCTGAAGGCAACGCGGATACACCACTGGCGCCTGCAAGTCTGACTAAAATGATGACCAGCTACGTAGTTGGCACTGAAATCAAAAATGGCAACATTAAGCCAGAAGATCAGGTGACCATCAGCGAGAATGCCTGGGCTAAAAAATACTCTGATTCATCTAAAATGTTTATTGAGGTTGGCGCGACCATTTCAGTCAATGAATTAAACCGCGGTATTATCATTCAATCTGGCAATGATGCTTGTGTGGCTATAGCCGAGCATATTGCTGGCACCGAAGGTGCGTTTGTCGACTTAATGAATGCCCACGCTAAACGCCTTGGAATGGAACAAACAACCTATAGCAACGTGCATGGTTTGCCCGATGAAACACAACGAACCACAGCTCGGGATATGTCTAAGTTATCCGTTGCTTTAATCCGGGACGTGCCGGAAGAATATAAAGTTTATTCCGAAAAAGAATATCAATTTAACGGCATTAAACAATATAACCGCAATGGCCTATTGTGGGACAAAACGTTAAATGTCGACGGCATTAAAACTGGCCACACCTCGGAAGCTGGCTACAGTTTAATCACTTCAGCCACCAAAGATGGCATGCGCTTAATTTCTGTTGTGATGGGTACCGATAGCGCCAAAACCCGCGAAGCAGAAAACAAAAAATTGCTGACTTACGGTTTTCGCTTTTTCGAAACCTTTTCTCCTTACAAGGCTGGTGAAGTTTTCGCAGCACAACGTGTTTGGCAAGGTGACAAAGAAAGCATCAACTTAGGTGTGCTCAGTGAAACTCCGATTACCTTACAACGGGGTCAACGTAAAAACTTAAAAGCTGATTTCAAATTATCGCAGCTTTTAGTGGCGCCTATTGCAAAAGGCCAGGTGGTTGGAACTTTGTATTTGAAATTAGGTGAAGAAGATATTGCAGAATTTCCACTGGTCGCCTTGGAAGATATCGCTGAAGGCACCATATTCAATCAACTGGTTGACTATATCAAAATGCAGTTCCTCTGACACAGGTCTTAGGCTGTAAATTAGTCCCGGCATAGTCCGGGACTTTTTGTTAGAATAACCGACATTGCGTGCGAGCCAGCACTGGCTGCACCACCTGAACCCAATGTAGTGAGTGAGGATAAAATGGCAACTGAAGTCAAAAACACCACCTTTGATGAGTTTCTGGAATTCCCCTGCTCATTTAACTTTAAAATTGTAGGCTTAGCCCATGATGATCTGGTGCCACAGGTTATCGCCACTTTGCAGCAACATGCTGAGGCCAACGATTATTCGCCTACGATTAAACCCAGCAGCAAAGGGACTTATCATTCAGTAACGGTCATCGTCACAGTGACAAGTACCGCCCATATTGAATTGCTGTATACCGAACTAGGTAAGCTGGAACTGGTCCGTTATGTGATGTAAGGCGGGGATAATTCTCGACCTTTGATTTGTGACCGTTATAATGCTGCCAAATTGTGACCACGGAGCTTGTTGTGCCTCTAGCTAATGCCTTAGTCATTCGCGATTTAGGACTGGTCGATTACACCAGTACCTGGCAGCG
>JAHJNE010000606.1 GCA_018820995.1 Gammaproteobacteria bacterium
ACTTTTTGCTCATGATATAAATCATCAATAAACAGATTTAACGCTTGTAAGCGTTGGGTTAAGCCGGCGCTGGTTTTACGCCATTCCGATAAAGGTATGGTCCGCGGCATCACATCCAGCGGCCAGCCACGGTCGATATTCTGACCTTCGCTGTAAAGCGTGAAGCAAACCCCCATATTGCTAATTGTTTGATTTAAAAGCTGTTGTCTGGCTAAAAGTTCGGTGCGGCCATGTTTTTCAATAAAACGGGCAATGGCTGCAGCAGGTGGCCGCGGTTGGCCTGTCGCCGATACCAATTCGTCATAACAACCGTCGGTAAAGGGATACCCACTAAAACTACTTGTGTTCATCGGTGCAGTCATCGGCATCGTCCTCCTGATCTTTTTATGACAGCGATAGCGCACTCCGGCCAAAGCTGTTTTGGTGCAAAATGCTTTGCTATAAATACAAAGAGCAAGGCCTGTGCCAGCCGCAATCACCTCTTACTTTTTGTCATCCACGCACTGTCCGATTCCGGACAGTCAGCGTCCGGCAACGCACAATCCAAACCTAATTCCTGCCGAATAATAATTTTAACCCTTTGTTATTAATCATGTTTATTTAATAAAAAAACTGGTGCACTTCTTGCCATAGTGCTATCAGTGAATGTTATTTTGGAAGTCGAATCATGGATCTGCCATTAAATCCTCAACACCTGCAGCGAAAGCGTCGTCGGGTACTGCTGATCTCAGCTTCAGTGCTATTCGGCATATGCCTGACGGGCTGGCTGATGAACCGGCTACTCACCCCGCAATTGCATCGCAGCGAGCTTCGCATCGCTACAATAAACCTCGGTGATATAGCCAATACCATCAACGGTGCCGGCTTGGTGATCCCGGAGCATGAAGCACAGGTCGCCAGCCCTATCAGTACCCGGGTCAGTAAAATTCATGTCAAACCTGGGCAGACCGTCGAAAAAGATCAACTGCTGCTGGAACTGGATGATCATGATGTTCAGCTAGCCATCGAGAACCTACGGCAACAGATAGCGCAGCAGGACAGCCAAATGCTCAGCCTGACGGTGGATATGCAGCAAAAACAGAAAAAGTTACATAGTGATATTGAATTGTTGGAATTGGATTTGGCCAGTTCGGCGCTCAGGCTTGCCCGTTTTCAAAAACTCGGCGCGCTGGGCATCACCTCCCAAGATGATTTACAAAGTGCGGAACTGGTGGTGAAAAGAACCGAAGTGCAATTAAAGCAGCAGCGGGAAGCCATTGTCGACACCCAAAAAGCGACCGACGCCACCCTGGAAAATGCCCGACTGCAACAGTCCATTTATCAAAAACAGCTGGCGCAACAACTGCGGATCCAGGAAAGAACCCAAGTCAAAGCTCCGTTTGATGGCATTTTGACCTGGCTACCGACAGATGAAGGTACGGCGCTGCAAGCGGGCGAATTGGTCGCCAAACTGGCACAGCTCAACAACTACCGGGTGGAAGTCTCAGTGTCCGATTTTTTCAGTCGTTATTTACAGCCCGGCCAGCCGGTAAGGTTGGAATACAATAAAGAGACTTTGGCCGGTGAAGTACAAACCATCTTGCCAGAAATTAACAATGGCACCGTGCGGCTTTATGTCAGTTTGCAACAACCAAACCATCCACTGCTACGCAACAAACTGCGGATCGAAGCCAATATCGTCACCGAACAAAAACAACAGACGTTGGTTGTCGAACGGGGCACCGCCATCAAGGGCAGCGGCACGCAACAAGTCTGGCTACTCAAAGATGGCATCGCCGAAAAAACCACCGTGGAATTTGGCTTGGCCGACTCTGGGAAAATCGAGGTGTTGCGCGGGGCGACAGCCGGCATGGAACTCATTATTTCCGATCTCGATAGCTATCAACATTTAACGCAAATCCGGGTCACCCATTAACCGGCGACGTTGTGACATCGCGAATTTCACTTTTAACCAGGAAGAATAACCATGATTAAACTTAGTGCCATCAGTAAAAATTATCACACCGACAAAGTACAGACCCGGGCATTGGACAATATCAATTTACAGGTCGATGCTGGCGAATTCGTATCCATTATGGGCCCTAGCGGCTGTGGCAAAAGTACCTTATTAAATATCATCGGGCTACTGGACCGCCCAGCCAGCGGACAGATAGAAATCAATGGCCAGCTGCTGGGAAACTACAGCGACAGTCAGGTGGCGAAGCTTCGTAATCAGACTTTTGGTTTTATCTTTCAGAGTTTTCATTTGATCAATGAGCTTAGGGTCATCGACAACGTCGAACTGCCGCTGTTGTATCGCAAAATGCCAGCAACGGAGCGTCGGGCGAAAGCAAAAGCTGCACTGGAAAAAGTTGGCTTGACGGCACGGATGGAGCATTTCCCAAACCAATTATCCGGCGGCCAACAACAAAGGGTCGCCATTGCCAGAGCGATGGTCGGTGAGCCACAAATTCTGCTGGCCGACGAACCGACTGGTAACCTGGACAGCCAAATGGGGGCGGAAGTGATGTCGCAACTGCTGGCGCTGAATCAGGCGGGCACCACCATTGTGATGGTGACGCACAATGAACAAGAAGCAAAACATTCCAACCGCATCGTGCGGGTATTTGATGGTCAACTGGTGCAATAACGGGAACTGTGATGCTAAAAAATTATTTGATCATTGCCTGGCGAATTGCCTTGCAACGCAAGTTATTTACTCTGATCAACCTGCTTTGTATCAGTCTGACTTTATTGGTACTCCTGGTGTTAACAGCGTTGCTGGAAAACACCTTCCAGCCGACCGGTGTCGAAGGGAAAAGTCCAAGGATGTTACAAATCCTCACCATGTTGTCGTACAACGATGAGCGCGGCAATTCCCGACATAGCCCACTGGGCTATAAAGTCATTACCGATTACATCAAACCTTTGCCCTCCGCTGAATTAGTCGCGGCGGTCAGCTTGCCGGAAAGCACCACAGTCTATCAAGCAGAGCGCACCACCGACTTACTGATGCGCCGGGCTGATGCGGCGTATTGGCAAATCCTGGATTTTGAAGTGCTTAGCGGCCGGGTGCCCAGCGCTGAAGATGTGGCAACCGGACGTTTTGTCTTGGTGCTCAATCAAAGTACCGCCAAACAGTTATTTGGTCAGCAACCCGCAGTCGGTCAAAAACTAAATGTGGGTGGCCAGCAATTTGAAGTCATTGGCGTGGTCGCCGATGTGCTGCAACTGAATTCTTTTGCCGATATGTGGGCGCCTGTGAGCACCTATCCATCGAGCGATTATCAGCACCAGATGTGGGGCAATTTTACGGCTTTGATCCTCACCCGCGATGCCGCAAATTTTACGGCGATTAAACAAGAACTGGCCACAGCCATTGTCGATTTCCAATTTGATGATCCGGCGATGTGGTCAGATGTAAGGATTTGGGCCGACACCAAACTGGATATTTTTGCCCGAATGTTGCTACAGAACGAACGACAAGCAGATTCCGGCGCGGCCACATTGCTGATGATTATCAGTGCACTGATGCTGTTATTTATGCTGCTGCCAGCACTGAATCTGGTGAATCTGAATACCGGTCGGATGTTAGAACGAAGCACAGAAATTGGCGTGCGCAAAGCATTTGGCGCCAGCAGACAACAACTGATCTGGCAATTTTTAGTTGAAAATTTGCTGTTATGTACCGTTGGTGGCTTGCTTGGCTTGGTTCTGGCAGCCGCGGCGCTTGAAGTCATTGAAAGCTCCGGCGTCATCCCTTATTTGCAGGTAAATATTAACTTCACGGTGTTTGCGCTGGGAATGCTGATCAGCATCATTTTTGGACTACTCAGCGGCATCATTCCAGCCTGGCGCACTGCAAAGTTGGATCCGGTTCACGCATTAAAAGGAGCTCGTCGATGATCCATCATATTTTTAAACTGGTTTGGCAACGTAAATCCCGCCATTTGTTATTGAGTTTAGAAATGCTACTGGCTTTTTTGGTGGTCTTTGTATTGTGTGCTGTCGCCGGGCGCTATTACCAGCTGTACCAATTGCCAACCGGGTTATCGCATCAATTTCACTGGCAAGTCTCGATTGAAGGCCAGGATCGGGAAGAGTTATTGCAACACGAGGCTGCAATCAATAGCAAAACGCAACTCGTTGATGCGGGAAACATCCCTGTTGTCGAGCAATATCAGCGGGCATTGCAAGCCATTCCGGGCATGAAACACGTCAGTTTTATCGACATTCCACTTTATGATATGTCGCGGCAAAGTACCACAACCCAGCGCAGCGACACCCAACAACGGCTGGAAGTGAATGTGATGAATGTCAGTGACGGATTTTTCTCCAGTCCGAATCTTCGACTTGTAGCAGGACGCGGATTTAATCAAACTGACAACGGCGCCGCACATCAGCCGGTGGTAATTGATCAACGGATGGCAGAGCAACTGTTCCCGGGCGAAGATCCAATTGGAAAATTATTGCAGGAAGACAGTAGCACCAGCATGACTAGTTTTCAGATTGTTGGTGTGGTTGAAGCCTTGCGTAATCAAGGCGAACTGATGACGGTGTCTCCCACCTTGATCACCAGGTTCAATAGCCAAAGTCTGCCATCGATCTTAATATTACAACTGGCCGATGGAACGGATCGCAGTATCGAACAACAAATCATGCAACAATTAAAACAAGTGCGCAGTGACTGGCGGTATACCATTGAACCATTGACGCAAAAGCGTCAGTCGATGCTGCGTACCATGATGATTCCATTAATTTTGCTGGCCGTACTCAGTGCATTTTTATTGTCGATGGTTGCTTTTGGTTTGTTTGGTGTGCTGTGGCAACATACCAATGCCCGCATCCCGGAATTAGGCCTGCGCCGTGCTATTGGCGCGACTGCTGGCAATATTTATTGGCAAATCATTGCTGAGCAGTTAATGCTGAATTTGTTCGCCATTGCCATCGCTCTGTTGTTGTTGGTTCAGCTACCACTGACCGGGGTGCTTGGCAATTTAATGGATTGGCGACTATTTCTGATGGCCAGCACAGCTGCAACGTTGATTATTTGTCTGATCTCACTGGTCTGTGCATTATATCCGGCCTGGCGCGCCAGCCGACTCACTCCAACGGAAGCTTTGCATTATGAATAACCGAAGCGGCTGGCAACTTCAGCCAGCGACCACTTTACACTGGATAATTGACTGATGCAGCTTGCCGTGCGCCCATTGGTGCTGATCGTGGAAGACGATCCTGCGGTACAGATTTCGCTGGCCCTGCTATTAAAACAAGCCGGTTATGCCACGCTGCTGGCTGACCACGCTGATATGGCACTGGCTTTGTTGGCCGAGCATCAGATCCAATTAGTCGTGCAGGATATGAATTTCTCACAGCAAACCAGTGGCGAAGAAGGGTTGGCTCTGCTGATTAAAATCAAACAACAGTGGCCGGCAGTGCCAGTATTACTCATGACAGCCTGGGGCTCTATTGCCTTGGCTGTTCGTGGCATGAAACTTGGTGCCGCCGACTTTTTTACCAAGCCCTGGGACAATCAGCAATTGCTGGAATTGATCCAAACCACCCTGGAACTGGCGAAAACCGTTGCACTGCCGCTGAGCAGTCGCGCGCAGCTGGATAGCCAATTTGATTTTGGCGCTTTGATTGGTGAACATCCGGAATTTGTGCGGCAACTGGCAACCATTGCCAGGGTGGCCCGCACCAAAGCACCGGTGTTGATTTACGGTGAAAGTGGCACTGGCAAAGAGTTAGTCGCTGATGCCATTCACCGCAATAGTCCTCGCCAGCTAAAACCCTTGGTGAAAGTGAATATGGGTGCCGTCACCTCATCATTGTTTGAAAGCGAAATGTTTGGCCATGTCCGCGGTGCATTTACCGATGCCAAAGTGAACCGGGCTGGCCATATCGCCAGTGCCAGCCAGGGCACCTTATTTTTGGACGAAATTGGCGAACTGCAAAAAACCGATCAGGTAAAGCTACTGCGGGTGCTACAGGACCAACGTTATCAGCCGGTGGGGGCCAGTCAGAGTGAGCAGGCCGACTTTCGGCTGGTCAGCGCTACTAATCAGGACTTAAATCAGCTGGTGAGCAGCGGTTTGTTCCGCGAAGATTTATTATACCGCCTGAATCTGATTTGCATCCGGCTTCCTCCACTGCGTGAACGACGCTCAGACATTCCGCTACTGGCCAAAGCATTACTGCAGCAATTAGTTCGCGATTATCAGCTGTCTGAAGTGCAGTTATCACCAAATGCAATTGACTGGCTCTATGCCCAGCCCTGGCCCGGCAATATCCGTCAGCTGAAACAAACTCTGGAACGGACCTTGTTACTGGCGAGTGCGGAAGGTGATAAACAGCAACTGGACCAACAGGACTTTGTTCATGCGACGCTGGATGCCGCGGCGACAGATCCAGAAGCTCCACTGCATGGCCGCACCCTGGATGAAGTTGAAAAACAATTGATTGAACAGGCGCTGCTGCAATTTCAAGGGAATTTAAGTCGGGTCGCAAAACAGTTGGGATTGAGCCGCACCGCTTTATACCGCCGCCTCGAAAAACACCGGTTAAACGTACAACGGGACGAGCCTTGAACCTGAGGTTTCTTTGATGAAAACCGAATATCGTCTGCGCAGTTATTTGCTGCTACTGCATGTGCTGTTATTCATTGGCACCATCACCTTATATCAACACCAACCGCTGTTGATGCTGGGGCTGGAGCTGCTGCTCGCTGGTAGTTTATGGCTATGCTGGCGCCTGTGCCGGCAAAGTTTACAGCCGCTACGGTATACCGAAAGTTTCCAGCAGTTGTTAATGGAACAAAGTTACAACCATCGGCTGCATGTTAACAACGATCCTCAACTGCAATCCTTAGTGACATGCTACAACGATTTACTCGCAAGATTGCAACAAGAACGACTGCAGATCGGTGAACAACAAGGATTGCTGGATCAGTTGCTCGAAGCCTCCCCGATTGCCGTGCTGGTGTTTGATTTTGATGACAGACTGAGTTTACTCAATGCCAGTGCCAGGCAATTACTCGGTCTTGCCGATCCGATTGGCCGTTTGCTGAATGACTGGCTCGACGGCGATGGCCGGTTTTTCCCGCAGTTCAATCCAATTGAGCAACAAAGGGTGCGCAGTTTGTTACCTCAGTTGCAACAGTTAGTGCCACAACAAAGCAGGTTATGCAGTGATAACGAAGGACGGCGATTCCGTTGTCAGTGCAGTCAGTTTGTGGACCGGGGGTTTCGCCGTCGTTTTCTGATGCTGGAAGAGCTAACGGCAGAACTGCATGACTCGGAAAAATCGACCTTTGATAAATTGGTGCGAGTGATCGCGCATGAAGTGAATAACACAGTCGCGGTCA
>JAHJNE010000607.1 GCA_018820995.1 Gammaproteobacteria bacterium
ACAGACAAAACAAGGAGTGGTGATGGATATCAGCGAAATAAGCAAATTCCTGGCGCAAACCACGCCATTTAACCAGCTGCCTGCGTTCGAACTCGCTCGGCTGAGCCAACGCTTCACCGTATATTATTATCAGGCGCAAGAATTAGTCCCGGCCGAAACAAACCGGCTGTTAATTGTTCGCACCGGCGTTTTCTCCCTATACAGTGATCAACAACAACTGCTCGCAAAGCTACAAGAAGGCGACTTTTATGGCTATCAGCGGTTATTGACCGAGCTTGGTGATCAGGACCAATTACGCTGTGAAGAAGATGGTCTGGTGTACTGGCTTGATAGTACCACCTTCGATGAGCTGCGTTATCAGTTTAAAAATTTCGATATTTTCTTCCAACGCTTGTTTAGCCGTCGCCTGCATCAATATCGCGAACAGCAGCAAAATAGCCGCTTCACTTTAAAAATTGACGATTTGATCCATCGGCGCAAAGTGACCATAGCACCAGAACAAAGTGTGCAAACGGCAGCAGCATTGATGACCGAACAGCGGGTATCCTCGTTACTGGTTGAAGAGCACAACAAATTGGTTGGCATTGTGACCGACCGTGACCTTCGAAGCCGGGTACTGGCGAAGGATTTACCGGCGAGCACCCAAGTTTGTCAAATCATGACGCGCCAACCCCATCATATCGACCGTCACGCTTATCTGTTTGAAGCGGTGCAATTGATGAGCCGTCACAATATCCATCACTTGCCGGTGACGGAACAAGGGAATGGTATTGGCATGATCACCGCTACTGACATTATCCGGGCGCAACAAGACCACCCTGTTTACCTGATTGGGCAAATTCATCGCCAACAGAATGTTGATGGACTTGAGCAATGCAGTCTCCATATCAGTGAGCTGGCAATCGTCCTCGGCAAGCAGCAGGTTCCTGCAGCAGAAGCCAGCCACATCCTAACTACGATCACTGATGCCCTCACCCAACGTCTGGTGCAACTTGCCCAGGAGCAGCTTGGCAAAGCGCCTTGTGTCTTTAGCTGGCTGGCATTTGGCTCACAGGCGAGAATGGATCAAAGCCTGAATGCTGATCAAGACAATGCGCTGCTTCTAGAAAAAGAACCGGTCGGTGAAATTGGTGACTATTTTCAAGCGCTGGCGGAATTTGTTTGTTTGGGGCTGGCTCGTTGTGGCGTGAAATTATGCCCAGGCAATATCATGGCAACAAATCCTGAACTTCGTTTAAGTTTGCGTGGCTGGTCAAGCCGTTTTGCGCGCTGGATAAGTACGCCAACGCCGGCAGCTTTGCTGAACGCCAGTATCTATTTTGATTTACGGGTGATTGAAGGTAGTCGTGGACTTTGTAACGCCTTACAACAAGATATTCTGGCCAGAACGGTCGACAATAGTTTATTCCTGCTCCATCTGGCGCATACCGCACTGGAGCGCACTGCCCCACTTGGTTTATTCAAAAACTTCATTCTGGAACAAGATGGTCAACATAAAAAAGGCTTGGATCTAAAAAAACGGGGCATCAGTTTGCTGACAGATATTGTCAGAGTCTACGCACTTTCTGCCGGCATCACCCAAATCAATACCAGAAGCCGGTTACAGGAACTAGATAAACTACAAATTATCGAAGCAAAACAAGTGCAAAACCTGTTAGATGCTTTTGATGTTCTCTCGCTATTACGTTTTGAAAAACATGTCCATGAGTTGCAACAAGACCACGATGTGACCAATCTTTTAGATCCGGCAATGTTATCGAGCTTACAGCGCCATCAGTTAAAAGATTGCTTTAATGTGATCCATGCGGCGCAACAATCGCTGCGCTATCGTTTCTGCCGTGAGTAGTTTTATGTCTTTAGCAAAACAAATGCTCCATATGCTACGCCAATTAAACTGGCGCTGGTTAACCAGAAGACTTCTCTCTGCTCAACCCTTTGCGACTCGCCAGCCAGCAAGTCAAATCGTCCAGCAGTTTGAAAATATTGCCGCAGTGGATCCCCGGCAAAAAGTGTCGGAAAGCAAATTTGTGGTGATTGACCTTGAAACGACTGGCCTCAATGCTAAAACGGACTATATCGTCAGTATTGGCTGGGTGGTCATCAAGGCACAGGAAATAGTGCTGACAGAGTCCCGGCATTATTTAATTGCCAGTCCGGTCAGTGTTGGTCAAAGCGCTGTCTTTCATGGCGTTCATGACAAAGACTTAAAAAATGCCCATGAACTCACTGACGTTTTAACTGAATTACTCACGATATGCGGCGGCACAGTATTTGTCGCCCATCATGCCAAAATCGAAAAACAATTTATCATGGTTGCATGCCAGCGTTTATTTGGTAAAGCGCCAAAACTGCGTTTTGTCGACACCATGTTACTGGAATGGCAGCGGATGCAGCAACAAGGCAAAGTACTGAAAAGCCGCGACTTGCAATTGACATCTTGCCTGCAACGGCATCATTTACCGGTAGGGCAGCAGCATAATGCACTGGCAGATGCCTATAGTTGCGCCCTCTTGCTTTTGTGTCAGCTTAAACAAAGCCGGGAGCCAAATTTGCTGCTAAGTGATCTGTATAAAATGGCGAAGATGTAATTTAGGTATAAAAAAACCCGCAACATGTGCGGGTTTTTCAAGTGATGGCTAATTACTTAGCGCGACCACGGTATTCGTCGGTACGAGTGTCAATTTCGATTTTGTCGCCAGTCTCAACAAAGGCTGGAACCATCAATTCAAAACCGGTATCCAGTTTTGCTGGTTTCATCACTTTACCAGAGGTATCGCCACGTGCAGCAGGCTCTGAGTAAACAACTTCACGGATAACGAATGGAGGCAGGTCAACAGAAATTGCACGCTCACCGTAGAAAACAACAGAACACTGCATATCTGGAACCAGATATTTCAGCGCTTCGGTCATGTTTTCAGCTTCGATTTCGTATTGATTGTATTCAGCATCCATGAATACGTACATTGGGTCAGCGTAGTAAGAATAAGTCACTTCTTTGGTATCTAACATGACTTGTTCGAACTTGTCGTCTGCACGGTAAACAGTCTCTAAACCGCCACCAGACAACAGGCCTTTCATTTTCATTTTAACGACAGCAGCGTTACGACCAGATTTGTTGAATTCAGCTTTCTGAACAACCATTGGCTCGTTATTGACCATGATCACCTGGCCAGCGCGTACTTCTTGAGCAGTCTTCATCATAATTGAAATATCTTCTTGTTAGGAAAAATTGCGAGGCATTATAAATTTATTTTCAGCAAAACGCACGAGGTTGGTAGCAAGATCTTGCTGTAACATTAAAATCTGCTGCCATTGCTGTTGGTATTCGGTTATTTGTTCTTTGTTTTTAATCAATAAAGTCAATAAATCTGCCAATGGCTGCTCAAGATCCCAACGAAGATGCAGTTGCCGGATTAAATCAGCCAGCGCTGGTGAGGCTGCCTGTAAATATTTATCCAAAAATGCATGTAATTTGACTTGATGTGCGAGCTCCTGTTGGCGGTATATTTGCCAAATCATTGGTTTGCCAGCCCAATGTGCTCGGATGACAGAATCTTCGCCCCGGACAAAGTTAATGTCACATGCTGTCAGTAAATAGTCGTACTGTTGCTGTGGCAGGAATGGCAGTATATCAATCCGAAGGTTATCTATAGTCGCCGAATGCTGCGTCGACAGTTGTGGCCAAAGCTCGCGAAGTTGCTGCGCAATGACGCCTTCAGGAACAAGCAGTAACACAGACTCTGGCCGTTGTTGTAGTTGGTCGATAAAGTCTGCAATCGCCTGCTGTTGATAGCAAAACAAAGAGATTTTTAAGTCATATTGCATCGCATCAACAACACCGGCCTGCTGCCAGAACAATTGTTGCGCTTCGAGATCCCGACTAAAAATTTTCATATTCTCTACCAGATTTTTTTCACGCAGCAAACCACCAGTTTGAGCCGTAAAACCCGGAAAAAAGAAATACTTGGCAAGTGGTATTCCCGATTGCGGCGATGACAGACCATGGCAACCATGCACCCAATCTTCTGCCGATAAATACTCGAGATTCAGCCAAATAGCATCAGGTCGAAGTGTCGCAAATTGTTGCAAGTATTGGTCTGGAACAGTGCAAGCCAAGGCTTCAATCAGTAAATCGGGGAAATCCGCAGCAGTAAGTCGAGGTAGTTCCTGCTGCCAGAACCGAACTAATACACCATCAACATCCTGCATCAGTAAAAGAATATTTAATTGCGGGCAAATTCGCTGAAAACTTGTTAAATCATCGACCCACAAAGTGACGCTAATCCCGTGTTCAGCAACAAGCTGGCGTGATAGCCGCCAACAAATACCAATATCACCAAAATTGTCGATCACACTGCAAAAAACGTCACAGCGTTTTAAAGTCCGAACGGACATCTGTTGTCTCCGTATTCCGAAAAAATCACTTCAGGATGAATTGACCGTTAGTTAAACGAGCGCCATAACACTGCTGCCAGTTTCAGACTAATGAGCAAACAGCCGAGTATGAGCAATAAGATAAGACAGGCAGTCCCATGTAATTTGAAGTAATACCAACCGCGACTAAGTTTACGTTTCCAGCCTGCATTTTCTGGCAATGATAGGACACCAAAATTAAAAATCAGCCGGATAAACAACCAGATCAATAACCACAATGTCGACAACAAAGGAAGCAATAACTCGCCACCAACGCGTTGCTCAGCCAACAACCAATAACCAGTCCAACCAAGGCTGCAAAGCATCAAACCCCAAATCCAGCCAATCGTCGGCCATTGGCTTTTTGCGATGATATTCAAAAACGCTAAATAACGCCGGTACCAGTGCATCATTGAGGGCGTATCGATTTTTGCCACAATTCTAGCGGGTATAAAGGTAATATTCCTGACAACCCTGCCATATCCCCTACCAACCAGATTTGCTCAAAAGGATGTTGTGTCGGCAATAACAAATGTGGGCGTTGTTGTAGTAAATCCTCGCATCTCCAAAGTGGATTGGCGTTTCTGATCACTAGCCATACTCGTTCGCTGTCGTAAGTTTTCTGACCTTTTTGTGCAATAAGCCGATTCAAGGCTTCTAGCAGGCGATGCTCCGCTGGCACTTGTTGTAATGCTAATAATTGCTGATGTGTTTGAAGCGACAACGGTCTTCCTAAAATATGCATGGCTTCCGCTTCGCTGCCGTAAAGATGCGCTATTTCTAAATCAAGCCGCTGCTCTGACAAATAACAGGAAACATCTGGCTTCGCAGGTTCGTTGTGCCAGATATGCCGCATATGTAGCTGAAACTTGTGTTCATACAATCGCATAAATAATCTGGCCGCATCATGCTCCAGATTTATTTTTTCCTGCTGTTGCTCTCGTTTCGACACTGCAAGTCCTGACATTTCAATCCAATTAAGCGCTTTAAAAACAGATATTTGGTAGCTGAATCCAAAGTAAAACCACAAGCCTAACAATCATCTTAGCGCCACCAGAGGTATTACCAAGCACCCCATAATTCCGCGATCACCGGCAATACTGATATAACAAGTAACAGCCCCATACTTATATTAAAAATGCGCTGTGGCAGTGGCCTAGCCAATAGTGGACGCAATACAGTTCCGAATATTAACCAGGCTCCAACGCACGGGAAACTCATCAACAAAAACGCGGCCGTGATTTGTGCAACATCATAATAAAAGGAGCCGGCTACGGACGTAAATGCCGCAATAGCACCTGATGCCATTATCCATGCTTTGCCGTTGACCCACTGGAAAAATGCAGCTTGCCAAAATGTTAATGGCGGGCGCGCCTTTGCATCAACACTGCGGGGGGCACTGCTCGCGATCCGCCAGGCAAGCCATAGCAGGTAAATGATACCGACAATTTTTATCAACCAATGCAGCCACGGATAGTATTGAAATACCACACCAAAACCAATACCAATTAACAACACCATCACTGGGAAACCAAAGCAAATCCCGAGTAAATGCGGCAGACTGGCTTTCACTCCATAGTTGACGCCAGAGGACATCATCATAATATTGTTTGGACCAATTGTGATGGTGCTTGAAAATGCGAAAAATAATACTGCGAAAAATACGTCCAATTTTTGCCTCTACGATAGCCGCTATAAGATAAAGTCAATGCCGCACACATCATACCTCAGATTTTCCTACTGTAAGCTACAGTTGCGGATCAATGCGACGTTTGGCAAAAGGCATGCGGCTACTTCGGAGATGCAGGCTTATACCAGAGACTGGCGTCGTCAATTGGCGTTAATGGAGGTAAGAATGGATTCGGCAGCTCGATCAATGTGCGTTGCTCAAGTGCCATTTGTGCTAAATGCTTTTGGAAAAACTGCTGAAACAAAGCTAAAAAACTGCCATCAGCCATGGCTTTTCTGAGTCCCAGCTCTATCGTTTCGGCTAACATCAGATTGTCTTGTTTTACAAAAAAGTATACCGCTCCAGGGTAATGAAGCAACCAGTCGGTTTCAATAACCAGCCCCTGATTCTGCCAGGTTAGTTTTTCTGCTTCAATTTCTAATACGCCACGTGGTATCGCGTCCACCCGATCTTTTAGTAACATTTGGAACAAATTTTCATATTGTGATACAGCGAGAATAGAAAAACGGCTCGCTCGTAAAATTTCAGTGTCAACCCAGTCATGGACCTGAGCGAATCGAAGTTGTTGCAGTGCTTTTAAATTTCCTAATTGACTAAAAACTGGCTGTTTCGATGCTTTAATGAGTAACAATCGATAACTACCTAAGCCTCGATAAATGGGGATCCGAATGGGCAGATATTTGAGCTCTCGATCGGTCGAGGTCATGGTCCAGACTATATCAATCCCACCACCAGTATTGAGTAATTGCAGAGCCCGACTCTTTGACATCGGTTCAGATGATGATTGTAATTCAGCGTCGACACCGGCTTTGATTAAAGCTAGCTGCAAGAGCGCAATCGGATATTCAGACCGAAAATCGTTCATACTGGCAATGGCTGGATATTTGACGATAAGTTGTTTTGCAGACAACGGTGTTACCGTAAACCCAAGCATGCATAAAAGTATTAAGGCTACACATCGCCTCATTCGAAAAGCCCTCTCTATTTTAGGTAAATAGAGTGTAGCCAATATGACCAATCACACAATAGTTGAAGCATAGTATTAATATGATGATCGACAAAAAGACGCTATTTGACCTATTAGCTGTTGAAAGTTGTCGTTGCTTTTCAATTAAACAAATCTAGAGATAGCTACGGTATTGCCCAAAACGAAAATAAAAAAGGCAGCCGGAGCTGCCTTTTTAAACTACTTAAAAAATTAAGCAGTTAAAGCTTGTTTCGCTTTAGACACCAGGGCAGCAAATGCACCTTTGTCATATACAGCGATGTCAGCCAGAATTTTACGGTCGATTTCAACAGACGCTCTTTTCAGACCATCGATGAAACGGCTGTAAGATAAACCGTTTTGACGTGAAGCAGCGTTAATACGCGCGATCCACAGTTGACGGAATTGACGTTTACGTTGACGACGGTCACGGTAAGCGTATTGGCCGGCTTTGATAACTGCTTGGAAAGCTACACGATAAACACGGCTACGGGCACCGTAGTAACCTTTAGCCTGGTTTAATACCTTCTTGTGACGCGCACGAGCGGTCACACCACGTTTTACTCTTGGCATTTAAAATCTCCTAATATTATGCGTATGGCAAGCAGCGAGCGATACCAGCGACGTCAACTTTTGCAACTAACGTTTTTGGACCTAACTGACGCTTACGCTTAGAAGACTTCTTCGTCAAAATGTGGCGAAGATGTGATTGCTTACGTTTAAAACCACCAGAAGCGGTTTTTTTAAAGCGCTTAGCAGCGCCTTTGTTGGTTTTCATCTTAGGCATAGTTAAAAAACTCGCATTGTTTTGATTACAACGAATAATAAGGCGAAAAACCACCATCCACTGCGTTACCGCAGCGGAAAGAAATTTTTACTTGTATGCACTTATTACTTCTTAATTGGGGCTAGCATCATAATCATCTGACGACCTTCGACCCGGCTTGGGAATGATTCGCAGACAGCGATGTCTGACATATCATCTTTAATCCGGTTCAGAACTTCGATACCGATGTCTAAATGCGCCATTTCACGACCGCGGTAGCGAATCGTTACTTTAGCTTTATCACCCTCTTCAATGAAGCGACGCAGGTTGCGTAGTTTTACCTGGTAATCGCCTTCATCAGTTCCAGGTCGGAATTTTATTTCCTTAATCTGGATCTGTTTTTGCTTCTTCTTCTGCTCTTTCGCAGCTTTACCCTTTTCGAAGAGGAACTTACCATAGTCCATTAACTTACAAACAGGCGGCTCAGCTGTAGGACTGATTTCTACCAGATCACAACCACCTTCTTCTGCCATTTTTATGGCATCAGCGGTACCTACTACACCTAATTGTTCACCTTCCAGACCAATCAAACGCACTTCGCGGACGTTGATTTCTTCGTTAATACGATTCGGTCTGTTCGTTGGTAACGGTTTCTTTCCTACTTTAATGGTATGTTCCTCCAAGGATTAATATCATCAGACCCGGTTTTTAATTTCTGTGGTTAGTTTCTCAACCAACGCTTGTACAGACATCTTACCTAAGTCTTCGCCTTTACGTGTTCTTAATGCTAAATCACCGGCTTCAACTTCTTTGTCACCGACGACAACCAAATAAGGAACACGTGCCAGCGTGTGCTCGCGGATTTTAAAGCCAATCTTCTCATTTCTCAAGTCAGAATTTGCTCTAATACCGTGAGATTTGAAAGTTTTTACTAATTCTTTGACATAATCAGCCTGATTGTCAGTAATATTCATTACGACGACCTGCGTTGGGGCCAACCATGCCGGCATTAAACCCGCATATTCTTCTATCAAAATACCGATGAATCGTTCCAGCGAGCCCAAAATTGCACGGTGAATCATCACCGGCACTTGCCGCTCGCCGTTTTCTGCCACATAAGAGGCGCCTAAACGCGCTGGCATTGAAAAATCGAGCTGCACAGTACCACATTGCCAAGCCCTGTCCAGACAATCATGCAAAGTAAATTCTATTTTCGGACCGTAGAAAGCACCTTCACCATGTAAATACTCAAATTCGATGCCTTTTGCGGTCAATACATCAGCGAGTGCTTTTTCTGCCTTGTCCCAAATTTCATCAGAACCTACCCGCTGCTCTGGTCGGGTTGACAGCTTGACGACGATCTTATCAAAACCAAAAGTTTTGTAAGTCTCGTACACCATATCAATGCAACCACCCACTTCGGCTTCAATTTGCTCTTCAGTACAGAAGATATGTGCATCATCCTGAGTAAAACCACGGACGCGCATCAAGCCATGCAAAGAACCTGACGGCTCATTACGATGACAGCAACCAAACTCAGCCATCCGCAATGGTAAATCACGGTAAGACTTCAGACCCTGATTAAAAATCTGAATATGGCCAGGGCAGTTCATTGGTTTAATCGCGTATTCACGTTTTTCCGACTCGGTGGTAAACATGCCGCCCGCAAATTTGTCCCAGTGACCAGATTTTTCCCACAAGCTGCGGTCCATCATCAACGGGCCCTTCACTTCGTCATAATCAAACGAGCGAAGTTTTTCGCGGACAAACTTTTCAAGTTCAGTATAGATAGTCCAGCCATCGTTGTGCCAGAACACCATGCCTGGTGCTTCTTCTTGCCAGTGGAATAAATCCAGCGCCTTACCAATTTTACGGTGATCGCGTTTTTCGGCTTCTTCCAAACGGGTTAAATAAGCGCCCAATTGTTTTTTGTCTGCCCATGCAGTGCCGTAAATACGTCGCAGCATTTTGTTTTTTGAATCGCCACGCCAGTAAG
>JAHJNE010000608.1 GCA_018820995.1 Gammaproteobacteria bacterium
CAAATACAGCTCAGCCACGCGGCGCCACTGCCGGCGAGTTGGATGGGGGTTGAGCAGCAGCAAGTTCATTTCAAGCGAGCTGATGGTACCGAGCTCTCCGGTACTTTATACCTGCCCAAAGGCTTTGTTCGTGCCCAGGGGCCGCTGCCGACTTTGCTCTGGGCATATCCGCGGGAATATGAAAGTCAGCAGGATATGCAAGCTGATGTGCCACATCCGCTTAATTACCCGGTGTTGTCGGCCAACAACGCGGCGGTGCTGGCAGCAGCCGGTTTTGCAGTCTTTGATAAAGTGACGATGCCCATTCTGGCGAGTGATAAGAAGCTCGCCAATGATAGCTATTTGCCGCAGTTAATCGCTAACGCTGAAGCGGCGGTCGACGTGCTGGAACGGCTTGGCGTCGCAGAAAAAGGCCGGATAGCCGTTGGCGGACATTCCTATGGTGCATTTATGGTGGCGAATTTACTAGCGCATACTGATTTGTTCGCAGCAGGGATCGCCCGCAGTGGCGCTTACAACCGGACCTTGACGCCTTTTGGTTTTCAATCCGAGCAACGCAATTTATGGCAACAGCAACAGTTGTATCTGAAAATGTCTCCCTATCTGGCTGCGGATCAAATTCGGGCACCATTGTTATTGATCCATGGCCAAGCCGATGCCAATTCCGGCACCAGGCCACAGCAGTCAGAGTTGATGTTTGCGGCGTTACGTGGCCTTGGTGCGTCTAGCAGGTTAGTGTTATTGCCTTATGAAGGGCATCATTACCAAGCGCGTGAATCAGTACGCCAGTTGTTAGCTGAGCAACAACAGTGGTTGACGCAACATCTGCAACCGGTACCCAAAAAGGGAGCGGTTGTTGTAACGCGTTGAAATTGGTACATTAGCGGTGAATTTAGATATAGATACTGATATGGCTGAGCCACAACCACCTCTGACATCCTGTTTTATGCTTGCGGGCATTCACGTTGACCCGATGGCGCTGACGTTTACAGCGCCAGATTCGGTGGTGGTGACTATTCAGCAAAAACCGATGGAAGTATTGCAGTTTTTGGTGCAGCAGTATCCTCAGTTGGTGAGTCGGGAACAGTTGATTGAAGCTGTGTGGGCTGGTAATTTTTATGTTGGCGAAAAAGCGCTGACCAATGCCATATGGCAGTTGCGGCACCAGCTACAGCAACTAGCCGCTGTGGAATTGATTTCGACGGTCCGCAAAAAAGGCTATCGCCTGCATCAGGCGGCGCAGTTTATAAAATCAAGTGAGCAGTCCGATGAAGCGTCTGCCAACGATGTAACCACCTCGACAGATTTACAGCCGCACAAAAGCGCTGCTGCTACCTCAACCACCAATACGGTTAGCACACTAAATAATTACACTCATAAAAAGACCCACCGCCGGCTATTTTGGTGGGCTTTTGCCCTCATCGCAGTGGTTGTAACTGGGTTGCTGAGTGGCTGGTGGCCGCAGCGGAAGGCCCCAGCTATCGAGCAAACATTAACCCAAGGTAGTGGTCGGGCATTACATCCTTCGGTGTCTGAAGATGGCCGCTATCTGGCGTTTAGCTGGCGTAAATTTGAGCAAGCCAGTGATTTGTATTTACTCGATTTAAAAAGCCCAAATCAGCAGTTTAAACAACTCACCTTTAGCAATGACTACGAAAGCCGACCAGTTTGGGGGCGGGATAACCGGCACCTGTATTATTCTTCGACAACTGCCGTGTATGGCAAATGCCAGATTATGCAGCTTGATGTGCTGACCCTGACCAGTAAAAAACTGGCCGGTTGTCGCAGGCGCAGTACGGTGTATCTGGACGTCTCCCCGGATGGTCGTTTTTTATTATTTAATGGCAGTGTGACGGCGGATGGCCGTAGTTTGTATCAACTGGATTTGCAAAACAGCGAAGCAAAACCGCAGGCATTGCCTTGTAAGCGCAACTGCCAATTTCAGGTGCGTGATGTAGCGTTTTCGCCGGACGGTAAATATCTGGCAATGACCAGACGCGCCAATGCATTGTCAGAGCAAATTTACCTGCATGAACTAGCGACCGGTGAAGAAACCCAGCTAACCCAAAACGAAGAAGATATTATCGGCATCGAATGGCACCCGGATGGCCGTCGTCTGGTGTATGGCGCTTTGCGCCAGGGCAAACGAAAAGCGTTATTGCTGGACATTAAAACCGGGAGCAAAGAAGATTTAGGCGTTGCGGATTTTGCTGGACACAGCCGCATCACCGCGGAAGGGGTGTTGTATTTTCACCGCCTTAACAGTGCGTCACAATTGGCCTATCTGCCATTACAGCCCGGCGTAGCGGGGGCGTTGTTTCCGTTAACAGCGTCGGATGAGCGTTATGAAGCGCCGGACTATAGTCCGGCCAGGCAAGCTATTGTTTATGTGAGTAATGGCTCGGGGTATATGGAAATTTGGATGGCTGATCCTGATATGTCCAACCCAAAGCAATTAACGCAATTGCATGGCATTGTGAAATATCCGCGTTGGTCAAATGATGGAAAAAAAGTGGCATTTGTTGCCCGTTTTGCCGACGAGGAAAATGACCGTTTAATGGTGCTCGATACCTTGACCGGCCAGCTTACGACTTTGGAAACCGGAGCCAACTGGCATCGGCGTCCGAGTTGGTGGAGTGACGACAAGTCTGTCATTTATACCAGCAGTAATAATTTACACCGGATTGAACTGGCGACAGGGCAGATCAGCCGCCTTACTCATGATGGTGGCATCTTTTCGCGCATGGCTGAAGATGGCAATTTTTATTTTACCAAAGGCACTAATCAAGGATTGTGGTTATTACAACCCGACGGTACTGAACAACA
>JAHJNE010000076.1 GCA_018820995.1 Gammaproteobacteria bacterium
AGCTCATGTTGATTCGCCCTTTCAGTTTGAGTTTTTAGATCCTCGCTCGTTACCGAATCCACTGCTGAAGATGGAAAACGTTCGTGCAGGCTATGGCGATCACAGTATTTTGCAGCAAATTAATTTCCAGTTGTTGCCAGGGAGCCGGATTGGCTTGCTCGGCCGCAATGGCGCCGGTAAATCAACGCTGATTAAAATGTTATCTGGCAGCCTCCAGCCGCAAAGTGGCACAGTCTGGTACGCCAATGGCGTCAGTATTGGCTACTTTGCACAGCATCAGCTGGAAACCTTACGTCCGGAAGATTCACCGCTGCAGCATATGGTGCGCTTAGCACCAAATGTGACTGAACAAAGTTTACGTGATTTCCTCGGTGGTTTTGGTTTTCACGGTGATAAGGCGCTAGCCGCTTGTGCGCCATTCTCTGGTGGTGAAAAAGCGCGGTTAGTGTTGGCTTTGTTGGTGTATCAGCGTCCAAATCTATTGCTGCTCGATGAACCAACCAACCACCTTGATTTAGATATGCGCGAAGCGATTGTGATGGCATTGCAAGGTTTTGAAGGCGCTATTGTGGTGGTGTCGCATGACAGGCACTTACTGGCCAGCACCACCGATGAGTTTTATTTGGTGGCGCACAGCAAAGTCGCCCCCTTCCCAGGCGATCTGGCAGACTATTATCAGTGGCTGCAAAACGACGCCAAGGCGCAGCAACCTATCGCCGAGCCCGTCAGTAATGGCGCAGCCCAGCGTAAAGACCAAAAACGATTGGAAGCCGATTTACGCAACCTGACCCGGGTGCTGAAACAGACCATTGAAAAACTGGAAAAACAGCAACACCAGCTTGAAAGTAAGCTGGCCACGCTGGAAGAAAAACTCGCTGACAGCAGCTTGTATGAACAAAGCCGTAAAGCTGAAATGACCAAGGTATTGGCTGAGCAAACAAAATTCAAAGCAGAACTTACTGCTATTGAAGAGCAATGGTTTGAAGCGCAGGAACAACTGGAGCAACAAACCGCTGAGTTCTGGCAGAGCAACGCCGGCTAAATTTACAGTTTTTTCGCCGATATGAACCGGCACGCGGGGCTGATGCTAACCATGCGGATATATGTGCACAAGGCAATTCAAACAGCAGAGGCCGACAACCATGCGCAGTGACAAAACCGTTTGGCCCTCCAGCGAGCAATTTTGGCAGTGGTCGCTGCGGGTGTATCCGCACCTGCAGCCGCAACTGCTGCAATGGCAGGAAGAGTTCGGGGCCAACGTCAATGTGCTGTTGTTGCTGTGGTATCTAGAGCGCTTAGGGCTAGAGGTAAACTCGGCTGATATCGTTGCGCTGCAACATGCTATTGCCGCGCAACAACAATTATTTACCTTGCCGCTGCGTCAATTAAGGCGCCAGCTGCCAGCTCATTTGGGCGCTAGCGCCGCCGCGGCATTCAAACAACAGCTGTTGCAAACGGAACTGGCATCAGAACAACTGGAGCAACAACAATTAATTGCCTGCTTGCAGACGCTGCCGCTTCGCCCCAAAACCACACAGGAACATCTGCCGACCCTGTATTTGCAGCAACTTGAGGTGCAAATAGACGCCTTATCTCTACAAATTGTTGATCTGGATCAAGCAATCGCTGCCCTTCAAATCTAGCCCGTAAAAAGCTTGATCCAGGTCAGGTTTTAATCGCTTTCGCCCCACTACACTATGTTCATAGAATTTGTTTAATGATTTTGTTTACTGACTGTGTTTAGTAATTTTAGCGAGGGCAATGACCATGAACTTATGGCACGAATTTACCAATGATCCGGTGATTTTTATCTCTTTTACGGGCCTTGCCATCGTGATTGGCTTGTGCACATTTTACGCGATTTATTTTTTATACAAGATTGGCCACGACAAAGCCGTTTAACAGGCTGATCTGGAAACGTTTCTGTTTCTGTCATGTTGCCGGGTTGTCCCAACCTCCCGGCTTTTTTATTGTCGAAAATCTGATGTTAGCGACCAGAGTTCCTTGCCATTTGATTGGTTGCGATAGGCAAATCGTGGCAAAACAGCTAAGTTTCGCCACTGTCGCGAGAAATATTTAGCAATTTAGCCCACCAACCGCGCCACCAAAGCCTGACTGTTACGCCAGATCAACCCATACAAGGTCAATTGTGGGTTAGCGCCTAAGCTGGTTGGTAATACCGAACCATCAAACACCGATAAGTTCTCCAATTGATGATGACGGCCATAACCGTCAACCACTCCCTTATTGGCATTGGCCGCCATATTACAACCGCCCATCACATGGGCTGACGCTAAAGCTGCGCGGTAACGCGCTAACGGCAAGTTGGCAATCGCAGCTTTGGTTTGTTGCCAACTGCTATAC
This sequence comes from Gammaproteobacteria bacterium, assembly GCA_018820995.1. Classification (GTDB taxonomy): domain Bacteria; phylum Pseudomonadota; class Gammaproteobacteria; order Enterobacterales; family Alteromonadaceae; genus Pararheinheimera. Next base: position 2,365 of record JAHJNE010000076.1, read on the forward strand.
AAAGTTGCGTCCTGATGCACCGGCATCACCGCACGTGCGCCGGCTGCAAATTGCAATTCAGCCATGGCAAGATAAGCCTTTTGCACGCCCTGCCACAGATAATCGGTCAGCGGATAATCAAGGACTGGCTCGCCATCACCATCAAGTTGTACCTGCCCGCCCTGCGCCTGCGGGTCAAAGCCATCCCGCAATAAGGCAATCATCACCTGCAACTGATTAAACTGGCGCATCATATCGGCGTGAAACTGCGCCATCCCAGTTAATGTTGACGCCATCAGTACCGGATGGACTGGTGGGACTTCTAATTTAAAGCCGATGTCTGAATTATTTGGCCAAACAAACTGATCAGAATAAATCGATTGCGGCGCGCCCATATGGCCCTGAATTGGCTCGTCAAACAGCGCACCGGAAATCACGCTGGGGTGTAAATAGGTATGTTTACCTAAACGCCCCGAAGGGTTCGGCACCTTTGAGCGCAATAACAACGCCGGCGAATTAATGGCACCACCGGCAACAATATAATGTTTAGCTTTTATCCGAATGCTGAGGCGGGGATCAGGCTGATAGTGTGGGTCGACCGGCACCGCCAGTAGTCCAGTCACTTGATCGCCTTGCCAAAGTAATTGCCGGGCAGAAATTCTACTGATAAGGGTTGCGCCGCTTTGTAATGCAGCTGGAATGGTGGTCACCAGCATCGACTGCTTGGCATTGAGGGGGCAACCCATGCCGCAATAACCCAAATTGGCACAGCCATGCACATTGCGTTCAATCACCGTATATTTCCAGCCAAGTTGCTGGCAACCGCGGCGTAAAGCTTCGTTATTGGCATTGGGTGGCACTTGCCACTCGGAAATATGTAGCCGACCGGCCGCCTTTGCAAAATAAGGGTCGAGACTGTGTTCACCGCTAAAATCAAGGTCAAATTCGCTTCGCCAATAGTCCAGCGTTGGCTTTGGTGTGCGAATTGAAGTGGTCCAATTCACCGTAGTGGAACCGCCGACTGTCCGGCCCTGCAGGATGGCAATCGCTTGGTCTTTGGTTTTTCGCGCGGCACCATCCTGATATAAATGTGGATAGGCCCAGCGTTCTTGTTGGCGAAAATCACTGCTGCTGTGCAGGGCGCCGTGTTCCAGCATAATCACAGATAAACCAGCTTGGGTCAGAATTTCTGCCGCCATACCACCGCCAGCACCGGTACCAATAATAACAACGTCGGTTTCAAATTGTTGATCATCAGTGAAACTTGCTGCATCAAAATGCTTCCAGCCGCTGGCGAGGCCTTGTTTGATCGGATCATTCATAAGGGCGAAACTCCGGTGGCTGATAACCCAGCGCCTGCCATTGCTGTGGTTGGCCATAAAAAGCTCCCATCAATAATGCCCGCAGACCATTAAATGCTTGCTGCAATACCGTGAGATAGCTGGTACGCCAACTTTCCAATAACTGCAGTCGTTGTGACACCGACAACTCTGCCATTGCCACCAGATGACCAGTCAACGCCAAGCGGGTGAGCTGCTGTGATAACAGTAAAAATAATTGCGATAATTCCGCTTGGGTGCGTTTGGGTAAAAATGGTAGGAAATCCAGCGCTGCCTGACGCGTCTGTAGCAAAGCACTCTCTCGCAAAGCTTGATCCTGCGGCAATGCCCCCAATAATAATGCAGGTAAGATTGCATCTAATACCAACGACGCAGCGTCGTCGCGTTCAGTCTGATCGGCAACGGCCAGCGGATACAAGCTAACGCCTGTAGCTAAAGCTGCGCCAGACGCGAGCCCAAACATGATAAACTGCCGTCGATGCATCTGCAGACCTCGAAAATATGCCGCTATGGCTGGTGTTGCTATTCGCCATAGAGATTAGACCAGTGATCATCCATTGTTAATGAGGAACGCCTAAATTGCAAGCAAGCGACAGCTTCACGCAAGATATTGATTTATTAGAATTTAAACCGGCATGGTGGCTAAAGAACTGTCATTTGCAGACCATACTGGCTAAATACTTAGCTCCTAAACTGCACTTACCACTCACCGCTGAATTATTTGATCTACCGGATGGTGATGAACTCATGCTGCATTGGGGGAGCGTCACGCCCAATCAACAGACACCTTTGGTGTTACTGCTACATGGACTAGAAGGTAGCTTTCGCAGCCACTATATTCGCGGTGTGATGCACAGCTTGCAACAACAAGGCTTTGCCTGTCTGTTGATGCATTTTCGCGGCTGTCATGGTGAAGCCAATAAATTACCACGTGCTTATCACTCCGGTGACACGGCTGATGTTGGTACTGTGATCCAGATGCTACAGCAACGCTTTCCCAACGTGAAGTTAGCGGCTGTCGGGTTTTCGCTCGGCGGCAATGTGTTGATGAAATACTGTGGCGAGCAAGCTGAACAGTGCCCGTTACAAGCAGCAGTTTCTGTGTCGGCACCACTGCATCTGGCAGCGAGTGCAGATCGGATTGATCAGGGCTTCAGTCGGTTTTATCAGCGGTATTTACTGGGCCGCCTTAAACAGACTATGCAGCGTAAATTGATCAAACATCAGCCTTTCCCGTTACCGCTGACGCCCAATGATATAAAAAAACTACGGACTATCCGTCAATTCGATGACTTACTCACTGCGCCTTTGCATGGTTTTGCCAACGCCGACGATTATTACCATCAAGCCAGTGCAAAACCCTATCTGGCACGGATCACCCGACCCTGTTTGTTAATTCACGCCAAAGACGACCCTTTTCTGGCCCCGAGTGTGATCCCACTCCAGCCACAACCACCACTGCAGCTGTTATTATCAAAGCATGGCGGCCATGTTGGCTACATCAATGGCGGCACGCCCTGGCGCCCTACTTACTGGCTGGATAGCGTTATTCCGGCATTTTTACAGCAACATTTAAGGAATATTCCCGATGCTCATCCCTTACCAGCAGTTGAACCCAGACACATTACAGGCACTGATTGAAGCTTTTGTCCTGCGTGAAGGCACTGACTACGGTGATAGCGAGTTGTCCTTGGCCGAGAAAGTGGCAATGGTGATGAGCCAAATTCAACGCGGCAGCGTGGTTATTTGTTACTCTGAAGAAGAAGAATCGGTTGATTTATTAAATGAGCGCGACTATAAGAAAACCCTTTCACAGTAACAATATTTCATGTTTATTCACATTTAATTGATGGACAACAGCAGTTGTCGTTTGTTAGGGTACAAGACTTCATCGTTCACGCGATCATGTAGTAAGGATGTCCTGTGCTTGGCAGGGTTAAAAGTTATTTATTGTTGCGTCCGGTCGATTTGGAAAATCCGGATCCAACACACTGGCGGCAAAGTGCATTACGCATCCTGGTTGTCTCAGGGTTGCTACTGGTATTAGCGATTTCATTGCATAGCAGCTGGTCCGCCATTCAATTAGGTGCTTATCAGGTGTTGGTGATTCTCGCCGCATTTTATGCCGGTTTATTCACCGTTTTGTATTATTCCCGTCGTTATGTCTATCGCAGCGCCGCAGGTCTGCTGATTGCTGTGCTTGCCGCTGGTTTGTGCATGCTGTTTTTTATCGACAATTTTGAACTGGCTAAACTCGGCATCATTTTTGTGTACACCTTACCGACCATTGCCATGATGTTTTTCACATTTCGGTTTAGCGTGTTCTGCATGCTTCTCAATATACTGCCGTTTTTATTTTTATTGCACAATGAAGCGCCCGGAGATGTGTTTGGTATCAATATCACCTTACCAGCAGCACATAGTTATCTGCATGGTTTATTGTTTCTGTTCTTCAATCTGTGTTTACCGCTCGCCACGGCGCGAATTCTCGGCACCTTAAATCGCCACAGTAATAAGCTACAACAACTCAATAGAACTATCTCGCAAAGTCATGATTTTTATCAGGAGCTGTTCGAACACAACGGATCTCCCACTTTACTGTGTAGCCAAAATGGTCGGATTATTAAGGCGAATAGTTGCGCCAAGCAACTACTGGGACTGACAGAAGAGCCTTATCCCAATATCAATCAGTTGTTGCAATGCAAAACAGCACAACCGCAATTCTGGTTACACAACGACGCGACTTGCCATTTACGCCAGCAACCAACACTACAACTGCTGATGAAACATATGATGCTGACACGCCAACGCCATCATATCCTACAGTTGCAAGACATTAGCGCTATCGACCAATTACAGCAGCAATTGTCAGCCACACAACAACAGCAAAACCTGTGGGAGCATTACGACCGTCTGACTTGCTTACCAAATTCACGCTGCTTTGAACAACTTGTCGCTGGCCACCTGACCGCGACTGAAACGCCTCCTTTATCATTGTTATTAATTGTCCGTCTATGTCACATCAAGACCCTTAATCAACAATTTGGTTATGCTTTTGGAAGCCAAGTCCTGCAACAATTCGCGGTTAAAGCTAAAGCAGCTTTGCCAGCTGAGACTATTTTTTCAAGGGTACGCGGTGTTAAGTTCGCGATGTTGGTAAGCGCGGGCTTCCATCAGAGTCAACCGCAAAAAATTTCCGATATGTTGTTTTCACAACTACCTGCCGAATTAAATGTCGATGGTCGTTCGGTGGTGATGCAATATCAGCTAGGTGCCTGCACGGTCAGTGCCTGCGAGACTTCGGTGGAAGCTTTACTGCAAAAATGCGAAATTGCGCTGGAACTCGCCGACAATAACCGGCCCGTGGTGTTGTTCGACCCGGAGCAGGCGTTTCGTTTGCAACAAGATTACTTGCTGGCCGTCGCACTGAAAGAAGCAATTCGCAATCACAACTTGCAGGTCTATCTACAACCGAAAGTATTTAGCGAAGGGAAGATTTGCGCGTTCGAAGCGCTTTGCCGCTGGCATCACGAGCAGAGTTTTATTCCGCCTGATGTTTTTATCGAATTGGCGCAACGACATGGTCTAATCATCGATTTAAGCAGGGTCGTGCTGGAGATCACAGTACAAACCCTGGCTCATTGGCAACAACAAGGCTGGTACTACCCAATTGCGATCAATCTGGCTGGTCCTGAGTTGTTGGACGACAGCTTTTTTGCCAGTTTGTTATCTTTCAGCGCCGATTACCCATGGCTGACCGCTTATCTGCAATTGGAAATCACTGAAACCAACATTGCCGTGCAGCAACCTTTGCTACACAAGCGGCTTCGAGCATTAAGTCAGTATGGTTTTAGTATTGCGATTGACGATTTTGGCACCGGCCACGCTTCATTAAGCCAACTGGTCGATTTACCTGCCGACACCATCAAAATTGACCGGTTATTTGTCAAAGGTATCCCACACAATAAATTGCAGGTGAAAATTTTATACACCACTATTCAGCTGGCCAAATCATTGCAGCTGACAGTCGTGGCGGAAGGGGTGGAAAATGATATTCAGCGTCGTTTTCTGGCGAAACTAGGCTGTCATCAACAACAAGGTTTTTTCTTTGGCAAGCCAGCGACCATCAATCACTGGCAACAACATATTGCCGGACTTCAGCAACAATCGTTAGTGTTCAGTCCGCCGGAATCAAAAGGCTTACCTTCGTTATAATGTGTTAGCTGCGCCTTGCAAGGTTCGAGCACTGTATTATTCGCAGCGATGCTGTTAGCGATGATCGTTGTGGGCCAAAATAAGCGATTGCCAACCCACACTAGATTTCCCCATCACCATAAAATCTGGATTGGCCAGACTTTCACGCTGGTTATAGCTTAGTGGCGAAAATTGGCTATCGAGGATTTTGCCACCGGCCTCTTCGACAATAATATGCACAGCACCGGTATCCCACTCCCCTGTTGGCCCTAGTCGCAGGTAGCAATCAGCCCCTCCTTCGGCCACTAAACAGCTTTTTAAGCTACAACTACCAAGTGGAATGTATTCAACAATCTGATCTGAAGCCAGTAGCGCGTTGATGCGCTCCAGCGGTTGACGGCGACTGACTGCAATCCGCAATGGATCGCCCTGCACATGTTGCCGTACCTTGATATGGTTAATCAGATTGCGGTGTTGCTTAAAAGCACCATTGCCGCGGGTGGCGTAATAACAAATTTGCTCTTTTGGCCAGAAAATAACCCCAAGCGCCGGCCAGCCATGCTCAACTAAAGCAATGCTCACGGCAAAATCGCCACTTCTGGCGACAAATTCCTGAGTGCCGTCCATCGGATCGATCAACCAATATCTCGGCCAATCCTGACGCTGCGCCAGCGGGACCAGATTACTTTCTTCGGAGATGATCGGGATATCCGGTGTCAGCTCGGACAACCGGTCAATAATAATTTGATTGGCAGCATAATCGGCAGTCGTCACCGGGCTATCATCAGCTTTGTTGCTGTGTTGATAATCACCGCTTTGATACATCTGCCACAAAGTTTCACCGGCTTCCCGGGCCGCAGCTTTAACCGGCTCTAACAGTCTACTTAAAAACATCCTGATGGGTATCCAGATACTTTCTCGCCAGAAATAAGGCTGCAATACTACGAGCTTCTGTAAAATCAGCCTGCAGTAACAAGTCATCGAGGTCTTGCCAGCGCCACTGCACAACTTCCAGTGGTTCAGGTTCGTCGCCGGGTAATGTTTCCGGAAATAAGCCTGTAGCAAGAACTATTTGCATTGTAGCATTAAAATACCCGGGCGCGAGTGCGACGGCCTTCAACTGCACTAAAGTACGGGCACCAAAGCCTGCCTCTTCTTTCAGTTCGCGATTTGCAGCTTCGAGTGCGTCTTCGCCAGGATCGATTAAACCTTTTGGGAAACCCAGTTGATAATCATGGGTACCGGCACTGTATTCACGGATTAGGTAAAAATGCTCCGGATCAGGGCAAGCAACGACCATCACGGCGCCGCGGCCTGATCCACGCATCCGTTCAAATATTCGATGTTCACCATTACTAAATTGCAGTTCCAGCTGCTCTATTTTAAATAGCCGGCTTTGCGCCACCACCTCCTGCTTTAGGATCTGTGGTTTTTGTTTGTCCCCCTGACGTTCAGCCATGCCACTGCCTCTGCTACAATGCGTTGTTATGAATATGTTTTTGTATACCCAAAATCATTGGCGATACGGATAGGCGGCAAGTGAGCGAGACTCCAGGAGCATAGCTGACTATGTGACTGGAGCGAGAGCGCGCGGCCAACAACCCCGTATCGTCAAGGATGACGGGTATACTTACTATAAAGCGAATAGACGGAAAAACCTATGCTGAATTGGGCTGATATTGACACTGTTTTATTGGACATGGACGGCACACTGCTGGACCTGCATTTTGATAACTACTTCTGGCTGGAGCATTTACCAGCGCGCTGGAGCGAAATTACCGGCATCAGTGTCTCTGAAGCCAAAACGCAGTTACAGGCTGAATACGCGGTGCTGCAAGGCAAGCTGGAATGGTATTGCCTGGA
>JAHJNE010000609.1 GCA_018820995.1 Gammaproteobacteria bacterium
CTTCAACTGGCGTTAACCGAAGTTGAGACTGCAGCGGCAAGCCAGCAGCAGCAACTTGATGATAGTAGGCAACAACTCCAGCAACAAAATGCCGGTTCTACCGAATTAACCCAGCAAATTCATCATTTACAGCAGCGTCAGCAACAACTGAGTACCGAACTTACCGAATCTCAACATGCCAAACAACAGGCGTTGGATGCACAGCAACAAAGCCAACAACAGGTGCAACAACTGCAAACGGAATTGACCGCACTGCAACAACAACTGCAGGCACAGCAGCTAGAACTCTCTGAACGTTCGCAGGCCTGGGACAAGGCGCAAGCGGATATCAGTTCATTACAACAACAACTCGCTGAGCAACAAAGTGCCAATCAAACTTTGATCACCAGTCAACAGCAGCAAGCAGAACGACAATTGCAACAGGCCGGTGACAAGGCGCAAGCCGAGATCATTTTATTGCAGCAACAACTTGCTGAGCAACAAAGCGCCAATCAAACTTTGGTCGCCAGCCAGCAACAGCAAGCTGAACAACAATTGCAGCAGGCATTAAAAGCCCAACAAGTTCAGCACGAACAGCAACAAGCCGAATTGCAACAACAGTTAACACAATATCAGCAGCAGATCACATCGATGGCAGTACAGCTGAATCAAATGTCAGTGATTGATCAGCAATTACAGCAAGATTTAACGGCTAAGTTGCAGCAGTTTAAACAACTGGAACTCGATCGCCAGCAACTAAATAGCACACTTACAAAGCTACAAGAACAGCAAGCCTCGTATGATGCCGACATCAGCGCATTACAACAGCAGCTGCAGGAGAAGGAACAACAAGAGGCCGGACAACAGCAAAAGTTAGCGCAGTTACAGCAGCAAGAGCAAGAATGGCAGGCCACCCAGCATAAGCTTGAAAGCCAGTTATTCCGATCGCAGACAAGACAACAAACGCTGGAGGAGCGTTATCAGAACGATAACGACCAATCACGTGAAACGATTCGGGTCTTGCGTCAGCAATTGCAAACGCTGGAAACTGACACCCAGGAGCGGCAGCAGTTACTCGAGCAGCAGCTCACTGAATACCGGTTAAAGTTTGAATACGCGCAGCGCCAAATCAAACCGACCAACAATTGAGTCGATCTTGATACGTTGAAGTCGCTGTGTGGTCTGGCCGAAGGAATCGCCACCAAGGGCGACCTGTAAAGGGGAGATCCAGTGCGATGTGAGGCGGTGGCTCGGCTAAGTTGATTGGCACCGGAGAGTCGCAGCAGCAACATCATAGTTTCAGATATAAAGGGAATCACCTGCCGCTGACTGGTGACGCTAGTCAGCCTTGTGTATCATACCTGCCTTAATGAACCACCCGCATGGTGGTGATTGTTTAGATAGAGAATGACATGAATTCAAAAGCGAATAATTTTCAACGGATGCGTGATTTGGGGTTTTATCAACAAGCTGCCATTGCCGCGACGCTGTTGGAGCGAATGATCCCTAGTTATCAATTGTTTGCTGAAGTCAGCAATTTTGGCGACGCAGCATTACCCCGGCATGTGCTTGATTTAGTCTGGGAATGGTTACAGGTTAAACGCGCCAAAATTAACTTCGATAAATTGCAAGAAGAGTTGGAATTGGTTACGCCAGAGACAACCCACTTTGATATGTTTGGTGTCTACCCGGCGGTGGATGCCATGATTGCGCTGGACTCTATGCTGAACGGTATTACGGCGCAGGACAGCAGTGAGTTTATTAATGTTGCGAAAATTTCACAGGCATCCGTGGCGCGGTTGATTGAACATGAATCAGCTGATTTAGATATCACCACTGAAGCTGAGCTGCGTAAAGTCGTGCGTGATCACGAATTGATGCAATACGAGATGGATTGTTTGGTGGAATTGATGGACACCGTTGAGCCGTTACAACACTTCGGTCGTCCAGAAGTGCAGCAGCTTCGCTCTTGGGTAAAAGAGCAGGGCGTCACCAATCTTGGAATGGAACTGGCGTACGATCAGGTTGATTCAGCACCGGTTGATCCAGAGCAGGTGTAACAAGCTTAGCTCGGGTGACTTAGTTTCGACTCTGTTACCCGAGGTCGTTTAAAAAAGTATAGTTTTCTGCTTTATGGACTGTCAGAAGCAACCCGCTGATATAAGCGATAGGCCAACTGCCCGGCAATACTCTCTTTGCACAGTCGCCAGTGAGCGGGCAGACTTGCAACATTCAACTCTTTTTCACATTCCAGATAAATTAGTGCGTTAGCAGTCAACCAACCTTGTTGTTCCAGTAAGGCCGCACAAGGCAAAGCCAAATCCTGCCGGAATGGCGGGTCAATAAACACCAAATCATATTGGCGTTTGGCGCTTTGTTGCAGATATTGCAGACAATTGGTCGCCACAACTTCGGCGTTGCTGCATTTGAGCGTCACCATATGTTGTTGTAGTTGTTTGACGGCCGTTTTATCCAGCTCCAACAAAGTGGCAAAAGCCGCCTGCCTTGATAATGCTTCCAGCGCCAGACTGCCACTGCCACTAAAACAATCGAGTACTGTGCTACCGGCAGTATCTTGCATCAGCCAGTTAAATAAGGTTTCTTTGACCCGATCGGTAGTGGGACGTAGACCGGCGGCATCAAGCACTGGTAATTTTCTACCGCGCCACTGACCACTGATGATCCTTACAAAACCAGTGCCGCCATGGGCTGGAGGTGGTTGTGGAGTTCGACGTGATTTCATCGGGAGTTTATGCCTGAATAATAAAGGTGGTAGTATAAAGGGCGATTTTACCTGAGTTTCGAATTTCTGACAGCGGACCCTATGACAAAACCTAATAAACTGTTTTCCTGGCTTGGCTTTGGCAAAAAGCCGGAAGTTGAATCGACCCCAATCACTGCGCCGGATCCCGTGGTCAAAACCACCACCGATACCCCAACTGACGCGACTGCTGAGACGTCTACCGACGTTGCCAGCCAAAGCAGTGCCGCTACCACAAACCCGCAGTTGGTTGAACCGCCAGTGGCGTCAGAACCGGCGACAACGGTTTCTTTGGCTCAGCCTGAAACAATCCCTGTCGTTGCACCAGAATCCGCTGTGGTCGATGCGCAAGTTACTGAGCCGATAGTCGTCGAGGATGTGGTTGTCGCAAAAACGACACCCGACCAGCCTGATATATCGACAGAAACGCTGATTGTAGTGCCGGAAACTGTAATGCCGGAAATGGAAGCAGCAAAATTTATAGCGCCGGAAGTTGCCGCAGCTGCTGTTGCTGAACAATCTGCAGATGCACCGCAGGCAGAGAGTTTAAAAGTCGCGGAGACCACCCTCGCAACACCGATACCAGCTGCAGTAGAAGTAGTTGTCGCTGCTGACAAAAAGCCCGGATTTTTTGCAAGGCTAAAACAAGGACTGAGTAAAACCAGTCAGAATTTGGGTAATGGTCTGGCGAGTTTATTTCTCGGTAAAAAAATCGATGAAGATCTTTATGAAGAGTTAGAAACACAACTATTAATGGCCGATGTCGGTGTTGATACCAGTCAGAAACTAATCAAACAGTTGGTGCAACATGCCGACCGTCGTCAGCTAAAAGATGCTGACAGCCTGTACGAAAAATTGCAGCAGGAAATGGCCGGTTTACTGGATGATGTAGAAAAACCGTTGGATGTCAGCAATGCCGATGGCCCCTTTGTGATTTTAATGGTCGGCGTGAATGGTGTCGGTAAAACCACCACCATTGGCAAAATGGCGCAGCAGTTCAAACAGCAAGGTAAATCAGTGATGTTGGCGGCCGGTGATACCTTTCGTGCCGCGGCGGTCGAACAATTGCAGGTGTGGGGTGATCGCAATCAAATCCCGGTCATCGCGCAGCATAGTGGCGCAGATAGTGCCTCGGTGATCTTTGATGCTTATCAGGCTGCTAAAGCCCGTAAAGTTGACGTGCTGATTGCTGACACCGCAGGGCGCTTACAAAATAAAGCCCATTTGATGGAAGAGCTGAAAAAAATCGTCCGGGTGATGAAAAAAATTGATGGCGCCGCGCCGCATGAAGTGATGTTGACTTTAGACGCCGGGACTGGCCAAAACGCACTCAGTCAGGCAAAGTTGTTTCATGAAGCTGTTGAACTGACAGGTATTTCATTAACAAAACTAGACGGTACCGCCAAAGGCGGGGTGATATTTGCCATCGCTGACCAGTTTAAAGTGCCAATCCGCTATATCGGCGTTGGCGAAAGTATTGATGATTTACGGGTTTTTAATAGCAAAGATTTTATTCGGGCATTATTTAATAAGGAATTCTGAGCATGCTGCGTTTTGAGCAGGTCAGCAAAGGTTACTCCGGTGGTTTTGTGGCGTTAGACCGCGTCAGTTTTGAACTGGCCAAAGGCGAAATGGCTTTTTTAACCGGTCATTCCGGAGCTGGCAAAAGTACCTTGCTCAAATTGATTAGCTTGATTGAACGGCCGTCAGCAGGGCGGGTCTTTATCAACGGCGTCGATTTAACCGGTATTAAACCGAGACAAATTCCTTATGTGCGACGTGATGTTGGGATGATTTTCCAGGATCACCGCTTGCTGATGAATCACAGTGTGTTTGATAACGTCGCATTGCCGTTAGTGATTGAAGGTTTTACCGGCCGCGATATGGCAAAGCGGGTACACGCGGCGCTGGATCAGGTCGGTTTGCTGGATAAAGCCCGCTGTTTACCGGCGACCTTATCTGGCGGTGAGGCGCAAAGAGTAGGTATCGCCAGAGCTGTGGTGAATAAACCGCCGCTGTTGCTGGCCGATGAACCTACCGGCAACCTTGATCCCGACCTCTCAAAAGATATTATGCGGGTGTTTGAAGCTTTTAATCAGGCCGGCGTGTCGGTACTGGTCGCCAGTCATGATTTAGGTCTGATTGCCAGAATGCGCTACCGCACCATGACGCTTAAAGGCGGCAGAATGATTAACGATGGTCTGTTACATCATGAGGATAGCGAATGAGTATTTTATTCTCGGGTCGTGCCGTCGGCGCAACTGCTGCTCAACCGAATTTGCTACAAAAATTGCTCCGTGGCATTTTTACTCATATCCGTCAGGCCATTACCAGTTTGGGGGAGTTATGGCGCAGTCCACTCTGGACATTAATTACTGTGGCGGTATTAGGTGTCAGTATGACGCTGCCGACGACGTTGCATTTGTTGGTAAAAAATATTCAGCAAGTCAGTCGCAGTTATGACCAGTCTTTTGAAATTAGTTTGTTTTTAAAAAATGACACCACGCCGACCGAAATATCGACCTTGGTGACGTTGCTGCAAGGCGATGCACAGGTCGCCAAAGTACGATTGATTGATAAAGCTGCGGCAATGAGCGAGTTTAAACAACAATCCGGGTTTGGCGAAGCATTGGCATTTTTAGACCAAAATCCGTTGCCTGATGTGTTGCTCATTACTCCAAAAATTAATCAACCGGCCGCAGCCGAAGCGCTGATGCAAAAGCTGCAAAAAGAGCGCTATGTCGAACTCGCAAAATTAGACATCAGCTGGTTAGAGCGGCTGGCCGCTTTGATGAATCTATTGCAGCAAGCTGTGTATACCATCGCGATTTTATTGCTCAGTGCTGCACTACTGGTGATTGGTAATACCATCCGTTTATCTATTATGGATAAAAAAACTGAAATCGAAGTGATGAAGCTGGTCGGTGCTACCGATGCCTTTATCCAGCGCCCCTTTTTATATACCGGTATTTGGTTAGGGGTTTTTGGTGGTTTTTTGGCTTTTGTGGTGGTCGAAGTCATGTTGTGGTGGCTGCGTTCGGCCATCGCGACCGTCACGCAATTGTATCAAAGTGACTTTGTGCTCAACTCTCTGACAATGCAAGAGTTTGGTTGGTTAATGCTGATTGCGGTACTGCTCGGCCTGGTTGGGTCTTATATTGCGGTGCGTAGTCACATTAAAGCGATTGAGCCTTAAGAGTGGCACGTGACCACAAATCGTGATCCATCAAATTAAAAGAGTGCTGACAACGATGTCAGCACTCTTTTATCTTTTCTCTCACTGTACCTATTGGTTTATGAATGTTATTGACTACTCGCAGTCAGCAGCAGGCCATGAGCCCACTCCACGGCTTGCAAATAATGAGGGCTTAAATCGATAGGTTTCCCAAACCACTGCTGACTTAGCCGTTGCTGCAATTCCCAGTCTGCTTGTTCAAACGCTTTGGCTAATTCGAGGTACTGTCCCAGTTTACCTTGATGGGC
>JAHJNE010000610.1 GCA_018820995.1 Gammaproteobacteria bacterium
GACAAAACGCTGGGCATCAATAACCTGGATGCCTTAGCCCAAAGTCCGTTATATCTGTCGCTAACCAAAGGCGCTTATTATGGTGAATCATTTGCCAAATTGTTGCCGCAAACTACTTTTCAACAACGGTTGGTATTTGTGCCAACGCACCGGCAAAAAATCGATTTAATGATCAGTGGCAGAGTTGATGTGACCATTGAAGACGAGTTAATTTTGAGCCAAATGTTTAGTCAAGGGACCTTGTCCGCGGACAGCTTCAGTAAGATGTTTTTAGTCTACGAAAATCCGGTTTATTTTGCTTTTAGTAAATCTTCAATCAGCGAGCAACAATACCAACATTTGCAAAAAGCCTGGCAACAATTGCCGCAAGCAATGACTGAATTTGCGCAATAAATCCTTCCTTTTGACTATCTTATTGTCAGCCCAAAATGGTGGAAGTGACTTGCTGATGATAGTTCACTGACAAATTTCTGATATTTTTCATCCTGGCTTTTAGCATCCAAGGCGTTGGCTACAGTGGGTTACGGCAGCTTCTTTCGCTGTCATACCCTCTTCACAAATTAGATCAGCCGAGGTCGTTATGAACACCAGAATGATGTCCAGCCTATCGTTAATACTCTGTAGTTTAACTGTTGCTGCGGCAACGCCAGCACCCGAATCTACCCAGCAAGAGACCAATGCGCAAAGCGCGACCGCCACTATTGTGCCGAAAACCGCCAATCCGTTGGTATACAGTTACGATGAAATGTTCAATTTTGATATCGAAGCTTTTTTGGCCAGTCAGGCGCCACATTTGCTGCCTTATGCTGAGCATATTTCGCATTGGGCGGGCTACAGCAGTATTAGCCCACGAGTGTTATTAGCATTGATGGAACAGCAAAGTGGCGTATTGCGAAACCCCAATCTGAGCGCCAAACAAATGGCTCAACCTTTTGCAACCTTGTCGGCAAAACAAGACTTTGCCAGTCAGTTGCAGGATGTGGCTGATCAACTGGCGACACGACTATATCGCGAGCCACAACATGCTGCAGCAACCGAGTTTTCAAATATTCAGCCAGCTTCTGCATTAGATTTTTTATTCACAAGCCCTACGACAAAGCAGTTACCGCAACTACAAGACGCCAAACAAACCGCGGCTGCGAACAGTTTTTCTAACATTTACCGCCAGTTATTTGCTGAAGACTTTATACCAGAGCGTCACCAGAGTGAATCGCTGCTAGATGAAGATACACCGGTGATTTTGGCCGGGCCGGCCAATGGTTTTTTACAATTTCCATTTCCATTAGGTCAGTCCTGGCATGTTGGTGGTGCGCATACCAATACCGGCAGCGGTAATTACCCGATGTCGTCGTTGGATATGAGTCAAGGTGGCGGCTGGGGCAGTAATCAGTCGGGCCGTTGGGTCGCTGCCTCGGCTGCAGGCAATTTTAAACGCCATTCGTCCTGTTTTGCCGAAGTAGTACATAGTGGTGGTTGGTCAACCACTTACTATCATTTAATGAATATTCAATACAATACTGGTGCGACTGTCAGTAAAAATACCAAAATTGCCAACCCGGCCAACACAAAAGGACAGGCATTATGCAATGGCGGTGCGTCGACCGGCCCTCATCAGCATTGGAGTTTGAAGCAAAATGGCAGTTGGACGCATTTAAATGGCGTGTATGTTTCTGGTTGGCAAATCACGGCCACCGGCAGTAGTTATGACACCAATTGCAGTCGTTATTATCTGACTAAAAACGGTAGCAGTCGCTGCTCTGGTTATTTTAGTCATTAATGTTGAATCAGAAACTTGGGTGGCTGATTTTCAAAATTGCTTTGGCAGTATCAGCCTCCGGGTTTTAAGGGAGTCTCGAGGCAAGTTTTGGGGTGTTATATCGGGGAAATGGCGTTGAGTTGGCTTCAATATTGAGCACGAGTATGCGGGTCACACTTTCGCATCAGTTGTGTTCAGTTGTGTTCAGTGGTGTTCAGTTTCGAGAGGCTTAATCGGCTGCAAGCTTTGGTTTTTTAACCAAACCAGAGAAACGTGTTGTGAGGCTTGATGCCGTTTCACATCATAATTTAACACAAAATCGGCGAGTTTTTGTTGTGGCAAGGCCTGTCTTAAACAGTCGCGGGTAATGGTTGCAGCACATTGTTTTAAGGCACCAACCAGCACCATCCCAGCGGCATACCCTTCCAGCGCGACGTCACTTAGCCCTTTACTGCTAAGCGTCGCCGCACTGGTTGAAGCGTGGGCCTGTACTTGCTGTCGATAATCTTTGACCAACGCCAACTGTGATGTGGTTGGATTAGGCATCACCATCGAAGCTAAAAC
>JAHJNE010000611.1 GCA_018820995.1 Gammaproteobacteria bacterium
AACACCGCCACACTTAGCCCTATCCCAATGCCAAGCGCTGCACCTAACCATAAACTCTGATTTTCGGCAGGACTGCGCTGATATAACCAAAGGTACAGCACCAGATTGGCACCGTGAATAATACTCAGGCAAGCGCTGGAAACTGCAGCCAACCATAAAGACTGACGCGGTCGCCGATAGCTGTACATTGCCCACCCCAATAACACAGAGGTAAGAATATATAAGGCAGCGTATAGCAGCTCTAAACCCTGACCATCAAGCCAGGCCGAAATCACACTAAACTGGCTGGTGAGTAATAGCAGACCAACTAGCGATGTCAGCATAAAAATTACGGCAAACTCACGCCATTGACCACGCCGCCAAAATAACAACAAACTCAGTAGCAATAACAAAGGCAGCAATTCACGTAAAAACATCACCACCGCATTAATCAGCATCTGGCACCTCGGCTGAGCGCGTCGTTAGCGTTCGTTGTGGTTGGGCCAGTAATGGACTGGAGGTCGACGAAGGCTGGTGCTGTTGCTGTAGTTCCAGCCATTTGTGTTGTGGCAGCACCACAATGGTGCCCCGAGCACTGTCCGGATTATATTCGCCGACGAATGGATGCTCACCCGGCGTCAATGGCCCGACAAACACCACCCCTTTGCCGTGCCCGAGAATGACCTTTTCGCGGTTTAAACTAAAACTCTCAAATTCTTCTGGCGTTGGATCCTGATTATGGATCACCAGTTTAATTTTTTCGCCGGCAGGTACAAATAATGTGGTTGGCGCAAATAGATGATCTTTAAGAAATATCTCAAATACCCGGGTTTCGGCGGCCAAAGGCAACGCCAACAGCAGCAATATGCTGCCGACAAGATGCCAGATCCGAAGTGAATATTTTGCAATCAACCGGGAAAATCCACTGTTACTTTTAATCCTGTGCTGAAAGATGAGCGTCCCAACGTTAAGTGCCCATGATGCAGCGCGACAATCTCTTTGACAATAGCCAGACCAAGCCCACTACCAGGGGTGCCCGACTGATGCCTATCACCGCCAACGCGGTAAAATCGGTCAAATACCCGGCTATATTCCTCTGGCGCTATTCCAGGGCCGGAATCTTCTACTATTAGCTGCATTTTGTCACCTAGTCGTTGCAGCTGTACTTTTATTTGACCAGTGTTTGGGGTGTACTTACTGGCATTTCCGACAATATTGATTAATAGCACGCGAAGCGCAAAATGGTCAGCCGCCAGCATCAAACTATCTTCCGCTTCCAGCACAATATGCTGTTGTTTTGCCAAGATTTGTGGGTAGAGCTCTCCAATCACTTCACGACATAACGCTGTTACGTCAATCGCTTGTAGCTTGGCTTTAAAATGCTCCGGATTAGTCCGGTTTAATACCATGATTTGCTCAATCAGTTGGCTCATTCTGGTCACGCCATGTTTCAGTGCATCCATTAAACCATCCGGATCCGACACACCTTGCGCAAGCCATTGTTGTTGAGCGTTATGCAAGGTGACCTGCAACACCGTCAGCGGCGTACGTAATTCGTGTGCCACATCTGATGCAAACCGTTTTTCGCGTAAAAAGGCGTTATCCAGACGTTGCAACAAATGATTGGTTGTCGCCAACATCTGCGTCATTTCCTGCGGCACCTCAGGCAACTGCAATGGGGTTAAATCATCTGCTTTTTTTAACGAGAGTTGCTGGGTCAGGCGACGTAAGGGCTGTAAGCCTTTACTGACTACAAACCAAATTAACAACGCTTGCAGCGGCAAGCTAAGGACCACCGGATAAATAGACGCCAGCACGACTTCGTCCGCGAGTTCCTGCCGTTGCTTGAGCGGTTGTGCGACAACAATCGTCAATAGCTCATCGGAGCGAGCGGCGGTCGTTGATGGGGTCTTTGCAACCTCCTGATTTGACGTTGCGGCATTTGCTGTAGGCTCTGGCAGGGTTTGACTGACGTAAGTCCGCCAGCGCTGGCCGGCGAAATTCTGTTCACTAAAGCCAACGGGGGCACTAATACGTTGCGCCGGCGCTCGTTGACTCTGGTATTTGAGCGTTTCGCCTTGCCAAACCTGGATCACCAATAACTCATTGTTACTGGCGGTATGATGTTGAAACTGCGGTAACAAACTGCTGGCCAGCAAGACTAAATCCTGATCAAACAATAAATCCGAACGACTGATACTTTGCCGATAACTTTGCA
This sequence comes from Gammaproteobacteria bacterium, assembly GCA_018820995.1. GTDB lineage: Bacteria > Pseudomonadota > Gammaproteobacteria > Enterobacterales > Alteromonadaceae > Pararheinheimera. The sequence continues at coordinate 2,198 of JAHJNE010000611.1, forward strand.
ACG
>JAHJNE010000612.1 GCA_018820995.1 Gammaproteobacteria bacterium
GAAGGTCGCTTAACCGCAGATCAATTGGACAATTTCCGTCAGGAAGTGGGTGGTGAAGGTTTATCTTCATATCCGCATCCAAAACTGATGCCTGAATTCTGGCAATTCCCAACCGTGTCGATGGGTTTAGGCCCAATCACCTCTATCTATCAAGCACGCTTCTTAAAGTATCTCGATGGCCGTGGCATGAAAGACACGTCACAGCAGCGGGTATATGCCTTTTTAGGTGATGGTGAAATGGATGAGCCGGAAAGCCGTGGTTCATTGTCGTTCGCTGCCCGTGAAAAACTGGATAACTTATGTTTTCTGGTCAACTGCAACCTGCAACGCCTTGACGGCCCGGTGATGGGTAACGGCAAAATCATCCAGGAACTGGAAGGTTTATTCCGTGGCGCTGGCTGGAACGTGATTAAAGTGGTGTGGGGTAGTGGTTGGGATAAATTGCTGGCCAAAGACACCACCGGCAAGTTGTTAGAGCTGATGAACGAAACCGTTGACGGCGACTACCAAACTTACAAAGCAAAAGATGGCGCTTATGTCCGTCAGCATTTCTTCGGACGTTACCCGGAAACGGCAGCCTTGGTTGCTGACATGACCGACGAAGAAATTTTTGCGCTGAAGCGGGGTGGTCACGAACCTTCAAAACTGTATGCAGCATTTAAAGCAGCGCAGGATACCAAAGGTCGTCCAACGGTGATTCTGGCCAAAACCATCAAAGGTTATGGCATGGGCGATGCTGCCGAAGGTAAAAATATCGCTCACCAAGTGAAAAAAATGGATATGACGCACGTGCTGCAAATTCGCAAGCGTCTGAATCTGGAAGATTACCTAAGCGAAGAAGATGCACAGACGCTGTCGTATCTGCAACTGCCAGAAGGTTCGCCAGAGCACAAGTATTTGCATGATCGTCGTGCTGCGTTAAGCGGTTACACGCCAGTGCGTTTGCCAAACTTCACCAAGCCTTTAACTTTGCCAGAATTGCCTGCGTTTGAAGGGTTATTGGAAGAGCAAAAACGTGAAATTTCAACCACCATGGCTTTTGTGCGTGGTCTGAATATCCTGCTTAAAGACGCCAATATCGGCCAGCAAATTGTGCCGATCGTGGCTGATGAAGCGCGTACCTTCGGCATGGAAGGTTTATTCCGTCAAATTGGTATCTACAACCCACGTGGCCAAACCTATACGCCGGAAGACCGCGCCATCGTTTCTTATTATAAAGAAGAAACGTCCGGTCAGGTGTTACAGGAAGGGATTAACGAATTGGGCGCGATGGCGTCTTGGGTGGCGGCTGCAACTTCTTACAGCACCAACGATTTACCGATGATCCCATTCTACATTTATTACTCGATGTTCGGCTTCCAGCGCGTTGGTGATATGGCGTGGCTGGCAGGCGATCAACAAGCCCGTGGTTTCCTGCTGGGGGCAACCGCAGGTCGTACCACACTGAACGGCGAAGGTTTACAGCACGAAGATGGCCATAGCCATATTCTGGCCGGCACAGTGCCAAACTGTATTTCTTATGACCCAACCTATGCGTATGAATTAGCAGTGATTATCCAGGACGGTATTCGCCGGATGTATGGTGCTACCCAAGAAAACGTCTACTACTACATCACTGTGATGAACGAAAACTATCATCACCCAGCGATGCCAGCCGGTGCCGAAGAAGGCATTCGTCGTGGTATTTACAAGCTGGAAACCTTAAGCGGCAGCAAAGCTAAGGTTCAATTGTTAGGCTCTGGCACTATTCTGAATGAAGTACGCCGTGCGGCAGAAATTCTCAGTGAAGAATACGGTGTTGCTTCTGACGTATTCTCGGTGACCTCGTTCAACGAGTTAGCCCGTGATGGTCAGGATTGTGAGCGTCACAATATGTTGCACCCGAACGATGCGGAAAAAGTGCCTTATATCGCCACAGTATTAGGCAAGGCGCCAGTGATTGCGGCGACTGATTACATCAAAAACTACGCCGATCAGGTGCGGGCTTTTGTGCCTTCAGTGTCTTATAAAGTATTGGGCACTGATGGTTTTGGTCGTTCAGACAGCCGCGAAAACCTGCGCCGTCACTTTGAAGTCAACGCTGGGTATATC
>JAHJNE010000007.1 GCA_018820995.1 Gammaproteobacteria bacterium
ATAAAGTTGTTTGTGCGGTGAATTCAGGCTGGCAGGCTTTTAACAGCAAAATAGAGGCTTCACCGCTAGCTTGTTCGGCCTGTTGGCTGAGTTTCACCGGCTGGAATTGCTGGCGGGTCCAAAAGCGCAATAATGCTGGAGTTGCCCCAAAACTGGTGCCGAGTACCGCCACGCCACGCGCTTTACAATGCTGTTCTGCCGCCTGTAGCAAATGCTGACCCAAACCTGCACTTTGCCAGGCCGGATGCACCACAATGCGTTGTATTCTGGCCAAAGGTAAGGTGGCGAATGCCGGAGCTGCCAGATGAAAGGCCAGACTTTGCGCCAGTAAATGCCCTTGTACCCGACGTTCCCCTTGATACACCTGGGTTGCTAATTCGTGCTGCAATTCACCTTCAAAGCTGAGCACAACACAACCGAGCAGTTGCTGTTGTTGATAGAGCGCCAGTACCTGCAGCTGAGGGTTATCCAGCAAGGCCCACAAGTCAGCGACTTCAGTTTGATAATGCGCCAGGCTTAATAAACCAAAAATGCTGGCCAATAACAGTGGTTGTACCATTAAGTCAGCCGCTTGATGGATCTGTGTGTGCAAAGGTGCTGCGGGATCGTAAGTTGGAGTCGGTTGCTCACTCGCTAATAAAAAGCTGCGGAAAATTTGTTGCTCCAGCGGATCGTCCGCCGCGTACCGGACTGGTGTTTGTAGCCGTACTTGCTGCCAGCCCGGGCAATGTTGCTGTAAATAAGGCTGAAATTTTAAACTGAAACTACGGCCCGTGCCTTCGTAGCCGTGCTCGGTGGTGGCGAACACCAGACGGCTGTAGTGCTGCGTCAACTGCTGCAATTGTGGTAATGGCAGGGCGGCCGCTTCATCCACCAGTACTAAATCTGCCGCGGGTTTGTCTTGCAATAGTGCATCAATCGGCCAGAACTTGAGCACGAGTTCGGTATCAGGCAATAACTCGGCCAGATAGGCCGCCGCATGCTTTAACGCCACGGCCGCCGCAGCAGGTTGTGGTGCAGTGATAATCAGCGATCGTTTCCCTTGGTGTTGCAGCTGCGCGGCGGCGATGCCCAGCGCCGCCGATTTACCGCGACCGCGATGTGCGGTTAATAACAAAGGCCGACGGCGATGGCCGCTCACTACCTTTAATATTGCCGCGACCGCCTGTTGTTGCTGTGTGCTACAAAACGGCGCTGCTGGTAACTCGATATGACCAGCCGGCTCAGCTGCGGTCGTTGTAGCCGCAGTTGGTAATGCGAGTTGGTTTTGAATTTGCGGCTGTAAACCCAGCACTTTGGTCCACAGCCACCAGTCTTGCTGCTGTGATAGCCAAAATTGCTGAAAATGACTGGCTTGTGCGCTGGCTTGCAGTGGATACGACAACAACCGTTGTGCTTGTGGATTGGGCTGCGACGCAAACTCTGCCGCTGCTGGCGTGATCAGCAGCGCCAGCCCGCCGGCACGTAAACAGCCGCTGCTGGCGACCAGTAAGTCCCAATCAATGCCGTGCAAGCCGTTAATCACTATCCAGTCGGCTTCGAGGCCGAGTAGTTGCCCTTTGTGCTTAATCTGCTGTGGTTGCACCAGCAAGTTCAAATCAGGCAATAATTCACCAAGCCAAAAACCGCTACTCGCAGTCTGGCTGGTCAATATTTCAAGTACAGTTTGTTGCAACCAGGGCAAGTCAGCGGGCGTTTCTAACTGCAGCCACAGCGGCAGTCGCCAGCGTCGAAGCCGGTATTGCTGCTGCAAGGCACTGAGCTGCTGGTGCAGACTCAAGCCTAAATTCTGGGCTGAGCTCACGCCCGCACCTAAACCCGAATTCAAGCCCGAACTCAAGCCGGAACTCAAGTTAGATGGCCTCTAATCTGGCGTAAGACGTCACCAACCACTTACTGCCCAAATCGTCAAAGTTGACCTGAATGCGCGACTGACTGCCAGTACCTTCGTAGTTCAGCACCGTGCCTTCGCCAAATTTATCGTGCAACACCCGTTGGCCAAGTTTAAAGCCGGTATTTTCAAAAGCGCTGTGGGTGGCGGCGCTACCAAAGCGGTTAAATTGGGTCGGTTTGCTGACTGAAGTAGTCAAACGAATTTCTTCGACATACTCGGCCGGAATTTCGCGCAGGAAACGCGATGGTTTGTTGTATTGTTCCTGCCCATATAACCGGCGGCTTTCAGCATGGCATAAATACAGTTTTTGCATGGCGCGGGTCATGCCGACATAACAAAGCCGGCGCTCTTCTTCCATCCGGGTCGGGTCGTCACCGGATTGCTGGCTTGGGAACATGCCTTCTTCTAAACCACACATAAACACCAACGGGAATTCCAGGCCTTTGGCACTGTGCAACGTCATTAATTGCACCGCGTCCGAATGCTCTTCTGCCTGATATTCACCGGCTTCCAGCGCTGCTTGCGATAAAAATGCCGACAGAGGGCTCATTTCTTCATTGGCGGTGAACGTCTGATTGGCGCAGGCGTTGACCAGTTCGTTTAAGTTCTCAATCCGGGTCTGGGCTTTTTCACCTTTTTCGGCCTGATACATGGCATAGAGGCCCGACTGATGAATGATGTGATCGGCTTGCTCGTCCAACGACAAATCGCGGATCTCGTCATCCAGCTTATTAATCAGCTCCATAAAGGCATTAATGGCATTGGCGGCGCGGCCAGTCAGCTCTTTTTGGAACACCATTTGCTGCAGACTCTGCCACAAGGTTTGTTGCTCACGCCGCGCAAATTCACGCACTTTATCCATGCTGGAATCGCCGATGCCGCGGGTAGGCGTATTGATGATCCGCTCTAATGCCGCGTCGTCCTGACGGTTGTTGATCAGGCGCAAATAGGCCAGCGAGTCTTTAATTTCCTGGCGCTCATAAAAGCGTAAGCCGCCGTAAATGCGGTAATTGATGCCGTCCTGGATCAACGCTTCTTCTAATACCCGCGACTGGGCGTTGTTGCGATACAAAATAGCCGCTTCAATCAACTTGCCGCCTTGACGGCGCCACTCGCGGATGCGGCTGACAATAAAACGTGCTTCGTCCAATTCGTTAAAGGCGCTATACAGTGAAATGGCTTCGCCGGCTTCACCATCTGTCCATAAATCTTTGCCAAGCCGGCCTTGGTTGTTGGCAATCACCGCGTTGGCAGCTTTTAAAATCGTCGAAGTGGAGCGGTAGTTTTGCTCGAGGCGAATGGTCACCGGCTCCGGGAAATCTTTTAAGAAGGTTTGAATATTTTCCACTTTGGCACCACGCCAGCCGTAAATGGATTGGTCATCGTCGCCGACAATCATCACCCGTGCATGGTTACCGGCCAGTAAGCGTAACCACTGGTATTGAATGGCGTTGGTGTCCTGGAACTCGTCAACCAGGATTTGCCGGAAACGCTGCTGATAATGGCTGGGAATTTCACTGTTGTTTTTCAACAGCTCAAAGCTGCGTAACAGAATTTCGGCAAAGTCGACCAAACCAGCACGATCGCACATGTCCTGATACGCAGCATAAATTTTAATCATGGTCTCTAAATTAAAATCGCCGCCATGTGACATTTTTCCCGGGCGTTCGCCTTCGTCTTTGCGGCCATTGATAAACCATTGAATTTGTTTTGGCGGCCAGTGTTTTTCATCGAGGTTCAAGGCTTTCA
>JAHJNE010000613.1 GCA_018820995.1 Gammaproteobacteria bacterium
CACTGCAACAATGGCAGGGGCAAGCTCCAGCACTAGTGGTCGACACGCCAACACCTGTCGCGAAAGCTGGCACTATCTATCTGGTTGATAAACCAGATGCGCCGCAGTCGGAAATTCGTATTGGCAAACGCAGCATCACTGAAGACATTACCGGCGAGTTTTATCGTTCAGGTCTGATGAACTTCGTATTGGGTGGCAATTTTAACAGCCGAATCAACCTGAATTTACGTGAAGACAAAGGGTACACTTATGGTGCTTCGTCAAGATTCTCGGCCGATAAAATTGCGGGTGTATACACAGCTCAAGCAGCAGTAAGAGCGGATGCAACTGCAGCATCGATTAAAGAGTTTCTAAAAGAAATCGATTCTTATCAACAACAAGGGATCACAGACGAGGAACTTAACTTTATGCGCCAGGCCATCAACCAATCTGATGCACTTAAATATGAAACGCCAAATGCCAAACTTGGGTTCATGGCGCAAATTCTGGAACATCACTTGTCGCCCGATTTTGTGAAAGAGCGCAATCAGATTGTTGCCAACATCAGCAAAGAAGAAATTAATGCGCTGGCGAAAAAACATCTCAATAGTAAAGAGATGTCGATTGTAGTGGTCGGTGATGCGAAGAAACTACGTCCGGAACTAAAAGAGCTGGGTTTTGCAGTGGTTGATTACAAGCTATAACTTAAGCAAATCCAAAAGAAAGGGCAGCATCGCTGCCCTTTTCTTTTGCTGTCCATACGATAGCCTGATTTGAATTAATAGATTGCCGTATTTTTTAGCGTTTCCGTCGCGCGAGATGATGGGCTGATCCAATTTCCTATGCTAAGTTATGGATGAGGAAGCTGGACCCGGAGACCACTTGCGCCGACTGAACATGGTTATTTTACGCTGGTGTATGGTGCTGCCTTTGGTTTGGCTGAGTGCACTGCTACCTAAAGCGAGTGCAACGTCAGAACATCTGACGCCATTTACTATCGCTGCCAGCCTGAATCGTAGTGCGATGACGATGGATATCGAACAAAAGCTGACCCAAGCCTATCGCGATATCGGCTATCAATTAAATATTCAGTACCTGCCCGCCGAGCGCTCGATCAAAATGAGTAATCAAGGTAAGTTCGATGGTGAATTATTTCGGATTGCCGCCATTAGCCAGCAATATCCGCACCTGATTCAGGTCCCCGTCGCTTTAGCCAACATTACACTTTATGCCTTTGTCAAAACTGGCCGTGAGCATGAGTTCGGTCGCTGGCAATTGGAACCCAGCCTGCGCATTGGCTTTGTACGAGGTTTCAAATTAGCGGAGTTATATGAAGTTGCCGGCTATAAAATTATCGTCAATACGCCGGGGCAAGCCGTGCAGATGCTGCAACAAGGCAAGATAGATATATTGCTGGAGGATCTCAAATCGTTGCGTGAAGCCACTGCCGGCAATGAACAGGATGCGCAACTGAATAAACTCCCCGAAATTTTGGCCCAGGAAGAGCTATTCCATTTTGTCCATCAGCAGCACCAACAGTTGATCCCTGCACTCAGTGCGCAGCTGAAACTTCAGATTGAAGGTAAAAAACGTAAAAAGTCAGTTTCTGGTAACGGCGGTGACCAGAAATACCCCTGACCTTCATCACAACCCATTTGTTGTAATTTCAGTAAAGTCTGTGCGTCTTCGACACCTTCAGCAACGGTATTTAACCCTAAGCTTTTCGCAAGTTGCACAATGGCTTGCACCAGCGGTTCATCGCGTTTTGACATGCACAACGAGCTAATAAAGGACTTATCAATTTTTAAAGTCGTTGCATTAAAACGTCGCAAATAACCTAAATTGGAATAACCGGTGCCAAAATCATCAATGGCAAAAGTGAGCCCCAAACTGCTGAGTTGATCCAATTGCTGCTGGATGTTCAACGCCTCGCCAATCAGCAATGACTCGGTTAACTCCAGATCTAAAGCGGCGGCGGGTAAACCGGCGTCTTTTAAAGCCTGCAGCACCGACTGCTCCAACATTCCATCACGAAACTGCACCGGCGACAAATTCACCGCGACCGTGATACCAACATGCCCAAGTTGCTGCCAGCGCTGACAAGCCCGGCAGGCTTCCTGCAGCACCCAGTGCCCCAATTCGACGATTAAACCAGATTCTTCACACAGCGGAATAAACTCCAGCGGACTCACCACCGAACCATCACTTTGTGGCCAACGCACCAATGCCTCTGCACCAGTAATCGCGCCCGTAGCTAAATCGACTTTTGGCTGATAGTACAACTGAAACTGCTGCTCTTTTAATGCCTGACGGATTTGCTGCAACAGATTAAATTTATCGATATTGGCTTTATCTATCTCTTCATCATAAAAACGCCAGGTATTCCTACCGTCGCTTTTGGCTTTATACATCGCCATATCTGCTTTTTTCGATAACACGTTAAATTCGACACCATCCCTCGGCACAACAGCAATGCCGACCGAACCAGAAATTTCGATATGCGTCTGCATGACCAAAAATGGACTACAGGTTTGATTGATCATCGCTTTGGCTAATAACGATAACTTGCCATCGTCAGCGTCCGTAGGCACCAGCGCTAAAAA
>JAHJNE010000077.1 GCA_018820995.1 Gammaproteobacteria bacterium
AATTGCCGTTTTCAGCGCATCCACTGCCGGATGGGCAAGGCGGTATGTTTAATTTTGGCTGTTGGTATGTCAGTGGTAAGCCATTGTTGCTGCTGTACCATGTTGGCGCAAAGTCTGAGATGCGCCGGTTGCAGCAAATTACTTTGCCACAGGCCAGCTATCTGCATGCATTTAGTCAGACTGCCGACAAGCTGGTATTTTTCTTGGGTGCCTGTGTCTATGGCCAGGGGCAAACCTATATTGATGCCTTTAAATGGCAGCCAGAGCTGGGCTCGCAGCTGTTAATTATTGATAAAGCAGACTTTACCCAGCAGCAATGGGTGGAATTGCCGGCCGGTTTTGTGTTTCATGTCGGCCAAGCCTGGCAACAGGGTGGCGAACTTCATCTGCAAACTTGTCTCTATCCGGATTCAGGCGTGATGTTGGAAGGCATGAGCCATTTACTGACCGGCGAAGGGCGCAAGCAAAGTCGTCCATCTGAGCTGGTGACCATACGGGTGCCGCTGGGTAAAAAAGGCGCCAAGGCGGTGCTGGATAGAAGCGGCCTGGTGATGGAGTTCCCACAGTTTGTGCCTGGTTTTGCCAGCACCGGTTCGGCAGCATCAGCAAAGGCCGCAGTTGCGCCGCTGTTTGGTGTGAGCGGTAGTGATCTCAGTGAATCCGGGCTTAGCCAAAGCCTGCTTCGGGTTGAAGCGAGCGGCCAGACGCAGCGCTATCAGTTCCCCGCTGGCGTGGTGGCCGAGGAGCCATTGCTGATTGCAGCATCGGGCAACAATCCACAACGGTTGGTGACCACTTGGTTGGATTATCGCACCAATAAAAGCGGCATCAGCCTGTTTAACAGTGAAAATTTGGCGGCTGGTCCCATTGCTCAGGCGAGCATGGATCGGATGTTGCCACTAGGGTTTCATGGTTGTTGGCTGGAGAGTTAAGCCCTTTTGTGGTTCGTAGCAAGCGTCAGAACGCTTGACTGACACTTGCTGCGAACACCCATTCAGACTCGGCGATAATCGACCAACACCCGGCCATAGTTGCCAATTTCTGCTTCATGACTGACTTCACGCCAACTTTCGTCGAGCGCTGCTTCGTACCATTGTTGCATCGCAGGCAAACGTAATAAATGTTGGGCATAGGCCATCGAAGGTGCACTTAGTTGCAAACCATAACTTTGAATGCGAAATGCCACTGGCGCGAAAAACGCATCCACCGCAGTAAATTTATCACCTGCTAAAAAGGGCCCGCCAAATTGCTGTAACCCTTGTTGCCACAATTCATCCAGTCGGGCTAACTCTAATGCCAAAGCTTCTGGTGGATCCTGCAGTTCAACTCTGACACCACAATTCATGGTGCAGACATTACGCAAGGTCGAAAAACCGGCATGCATTTCGCTGCAGGCACTGCGGGCGAAATTGCGGGCAACGACATTCGCTGGCCAAACGCCTGGCGAGTGTTCTGCTAAATATTCAATAATCGCCAGCGACTCCCACACCACCACTTCACCATCATGTAGGCACGGCACTTTGCCGGTTGGCGAAAACACCCGGAAGCTGTGGTAATTGTTTGCAGCAAACTGTTGTAATTGTTCGGTAAAAGGAATGTTTAGCTGCGTCATTAATAACCAGGGTCGCAGCGACCAGGACGAGTAATTTTTATTGGCGATATAAAGCTGATACATACACACCTCCTTGCGGTTAGAACCTTCAGAGTAGCGCCGTTGCTGCCCTGGCTCAAGTGCATTAACGATGCTCCCAGCAAAGCTTCAGGTTGTTGCTGGTGGTGCGCCGATTTTAGTGATCAGATAGCTGTTGCTGTAAAAACGCCACAAATTGCCGCACTTTTGCCGGTCGGTGTGGCCCTGGCGGGTATACTGCAAAAATGCCGCCGGCTGGTAGCTGCCATGCCGGTAATACCCGCTGCAATTCGCCTTGTTCGACCAGCGTGCGGGCGCTGTAATCGGGCAGCACACCAAGCCCGGCGCCTTGTTGCAATAATGAGGTGACGGTTTGCGTCGAACTGGTTTTCAGATTGCTATGTAGCCGCAGCTCCACAGCTTTGCCTTCTTGAGTAAACCGCCACTGTAGTGGTGTTGGCAGTAGGGTAAAGGCAATAAAATTCATCGGTTTTAAATCATTTGGATGCTGTGCTTCGGCAAAAGTTGCCAGGTAATCGGGTGCTGCCAGCAGCCACTGCTCAAAATTACCGAGACGCTGCGCTTTTAAACTTGAATCCTGCAGCCAGCCAATGCGAATCGACAAATCAATGCCTTGTTTAATCAAATCCTGCACCTGATCGCTACTACGCAGGTCAACCTGTAG
>JAHJNE010000614.1 GCA_018820995.1 Gammaproteobacteria bacterium
CGTCAGTCCGTTGCACCAGACTAACGACGGGTTGAATTTGTGGAGTTGCCAACAACTGAACTGGCATCATGGCAGACACACCCTCTGATGCTAAAGGTATTGGCATCGTGTTTGGATTTTTCACTTGGCTCGCGGCAGAAGTTGCTAACGGCATAGCGCAGTTGAAATAAAGATCTTGTTTTGAATTTGACACTGACATTGTGTTCCCCTGCCAATTGCGGACAGGATGAGTTTGGAATAGGAAGGTTAACGAAAACTTAAGGTTCGAAAATCTTTCGTCGATTGTCAGACCAGTTGAATTCAAGTCATCAAATAAGAAATAACGTCCCTACAGCGTTACCGCAATACCACTCTTGTTGAGAATTTTCGTATCTATAGCGGGCTATTATTTGACTTCTCGCCTGCTGTTCGCTTTCTCCGACAGATGATTTCAAGTCAGGCGATAATCCCTTATGATAGCGGTTCAGCTAAGGTAAATTTTTACGGCACACACTGTGCTCTATCCGTAAAGTAATGTGTAGTGCAGACTTTACTGGTGGGATTTAAGCAAAGCATTATTCGCGAATGTCGCTCATAAAATATGTGGCTTTGCACCAACAATGATTTATCAATTACTAAGGGTTTATATGCGTCTGTTTGTGGCAATTCTGGCAACGTTTGTTGGTGTTGTAAGTATCAGTCTGCCATGCCAAGCGAATCCAATGCCGCCAGTGTTTACCAGCGACTTCGAAAGCAATAATCAGTCCTTTTATATTTTATCCGGCTGCCAAATCAGTCGGGAAGTCGCCCGCAGCGGTGACGGCGGTTTACTCTGTGAGCGAGGCAATGCATCGCTCATCAGCCGCTACCCGGTTTCAGAACTCGGTCTATTAGAGTTATGGGTAAAGCCCCTCAGCGTTCAGACCAGCTATCGTATTAATATCTTCACGTCGGCTTCAGTCAAACTAGATAGCCAATGGCAACAGGTTGGCTTGATTGAAAACGCCGCAGGTCCAACCGACTATCTGGCTCACCGTATTTCTATCGACGATCCGGGCCGTAAATTTATCCGCATCGACATCGAAGCAGTCAACGGCCAGTTAGCACTGGACGATTTCACCTTAGATCGGATTTTGCTTGATACCGCCTTGCAAAAAAATGAACAAAAAATTATCAGCGGTATCTTAGATCAGCTCAAGACCAACAGAAACTATGACGTCCAGGCTGAATCCTTCCGTGCTCTTGGTAAAAATTACGCCGCACAACTGGAAAGTCAGCGCCAGTATTTGGAATACGCCAATGCCATCTATTCAAGTATTAACTTTGTGTTGGCGAGTTCAGAGCGCAATCGCATGTCGAACCCGCTGGCCTATTCATCATTTCGTACCATTTTAAATGATGCGAAACGGGTTGCGTCGCCGCTGCAGCAAGCCAGGTTGAATTCGATGGTGAAACCCTTTGGTGATTTAGTTACCGCAACGTTAACAGTGGTCAGTGCCGGCACTTATGCCGCTTTTGCTGAACCGTTTAAATCTTTTCTGGCCAGTACTTTTGACCGCTCCAATTACGAAAATGCCGACTTAAGCCGCAAAGACCGGAAGTTTGCCGAAGAAAATGGCTTAAAAGTGTATGAAAAAGCCGAAAGCTTTTTATCCGAACTGGAAAAAGAACTGCAACAAGTGAGCGCGCTGGATGCTGAACTGCAAGTCATGCTGAAAAACGTCGAAGTGTTTCGCAAAGATCTCGATAAACATCTGCGTGACTATTTACAACACGGCGGCATGGCACGCACCCAGGAAAATTACAGCAAAGTCATGAGTAAAGAAGACAGCAATCGCCAGCAAATTGCCGAACAAGTCAGCAACAATGTGACTAATAAAGCCCAAGGTTTTCTAGCCAGTGAAAACACCACTGAATTAGTGCAGTACATGTTAAAAACCTCAGAGCAACTCGATGGCATGCAGGAATTTAAAGAACGCTTTAACCAGATCACCGCCTCAGCCATTACCTTTTATGACCGATTTGAACGTTCGATAGCACCAGAGCAGAACCCATTCACCGATCCTAAGGATAAGTTGGCCTGGGAGCAACATGCGAAAAAAGCCCGTACTTACATCCAGCAATCAAAAGAAGGTTTTAGCAAAGCTTATATGTAACGCTGTGATTGGTCCGTACAGGCCCGATCAACGACAAATAACAAGATGTGATAAACGTATCGACAAGTGATGTTAAACAGCGACACTTTTCGCTCCTTGGCGAGAAGTTTCCAGAACTAAAGAGTAGTGACTCAGCAACAATCTGTTTTAATTAAAAATGATGCCAGTACTGCAATAATAATCTGGCATCATTGGTTTACTCATTCAAATTGATTCTCAGTGATTAGATTTTGGCGACTAGATTTTAGCGACTAGATTTTAGCGACTAGAGTTTGCTAAATGATATAACTGACCAAAGTCAAGCGACTAGACCCCAGCGACCCTATGCCGACACAGACATTCCTACAGATTTTTTTTATTTTCTTCAAGCTCGGCTGTACCAGCTTTGGTGGCCCAATCGCACACCTTGGTTTTTTCCGTCAAGAGTTCGTGGAGAAACGACGCTGGCTAGATGATGCGGCCTACACCGAACTCGTCGCTTTGTGTCAGTTTTTACCCGGCCCCGCCAGTAGTCAACTGGGCATGGCTCTGGGATTTGGCCAGGCGCGATTGTCAGGCGCCATCGCTGCCTGGCTAGGGTTTACTTTGCCATCAGCGGTGTTGTTAGGCTGGCTTGCCTACGCGGTTTCGGATGGTTTAAATATCAGTCCGTATGTCGCGGGTTTAAAAATTGTTGCCGTCGCTGTCGTCGCACAAGCACTGTGGGGTATGAGCCGCTCCTTGGTTCATGGCTTACCGCAGTTTCTACTGGTGACTTTTTCAGCAGTATTGTGTATCTACCACCCTGCTGTCATGACGCAAATTTTGATCATCATCGGCGCCGCTATCGTCGGCTTCTGGCAATCCGACGCCCGTCCGAGGCCTGGCGCTCAATTTGATGCTTCCATCTTGAAACCCTCCACCACAGAAGCTACGTCGCTGCGCAGTATATTTAGCCTCACTTCGGGCTGTGGCTTGTTATTTTTAGCGCTGTTGTTTGGCTTACCATGGCTCGCTGCCTATGCACCGGAATTGATGATCGTGGATAGTTTTTACCGTGCCGGTGCATTAGTGTTTGGCGGTGGTCATGTGGTGCTGCCGCTATTAGAAGCTGAAGTGGTGACCCAAGGTTTAGTCAATAAAGCTGATTTTGTGGTGGCCTATGGCGCAGCACAAGCAGTGCCGGGCCCACTTTTTACCATCGCCAGTTATCTTGGCATTGCCGCCAGTGTGCAATCAGCGCCACTTTTGAACGGCGCGTTGGCAACAGTGGCGATATTTTTACCCGGCTTTTTGCTACTGCTGGCAGTATTGCCATGGTGGTCAGAGCTTCGAAAACATCGTCATGTCAAACGTGCGGTCAGCGGCATTAATGCCGCAGTTGTCGGGATCTTGTTGGCAGCCTGGTATAACCCGGTGCTGACATCAGCCATTACCAGCTGGCAAACCGCCATCACTGCCGTACTGGCAACAGTGTTTTTAATCTATGGCCGACAGCCCGTCTGGCGACTGGTGTTTTTGGCACTGTTGATTAGTCCATGGTTATAACTTTGTTCGTTGTTGCCTTTATTCGGTAATGAGAAGCAAACTTGTGTTTCATGGATGCGTGCTTTTCACTGAAAGCAGACATTATCTGAATATAAACAAATGACCGCGCTCGAATTTTTCGAGACATTTAACTCATTAATAAATGAGTTTGAGAGTTACAGCTTGTAACAATAAAATTACTTACCCGTCAAAATATTACCGGTAAACTAGTGTTTTGTATAAGTTAATTTATCTAGTTAGCGCATCAAGTAGCTACAAATATAGGATTTTACATGGCAGGATATTTTGCAATTTTTTTAGTCATGTTCACGATTGGCAGCGGTTTGATTTGGTTGTTTGATTCTATTTTTCTAGCACCCAAACGGAATTTAATCTTGGCACAGGCTGAAGCAGCAGCTGGCAAGACGCTTTCCGACGATATTAAACAGCAAATTGCACCACAGTCTTATATTGCAGAAACGGCGCAGTCGATTTTCCCGCTTATTGCTATGATTACAATACTGCGCTCCTTTTTGTACGAGCCATTTCAAATACCATCTGACTCGATGATGCCGACGTTGTTGGACGGCGATTTTATTCTGGTTGAGAAATATTCCTATGATGTGAAAGATCCGGTATGGCGATCTACCTTGCTGAAAACCGGTACACCACAGCATGGTGATGTGGCAGTATTTAAAAACCCAGAGCAACCAACCGTGGATTTTATTAAACGGGTTATAGGCTTGCCTGGCGATCGGATTTTTTATAAAAACAAGCAGTTGTATCTCCAAAAACGTTGTGATAACTCTTCATCACATGCTTGTTCGGCGTTGGAACCGATACACCAGCACTTTAAATCCGACGGTGAATATTTTATTGGTTCATATCCACTAAAGCGCCTAACTGAACAAGGTCCGGCAGGTCAATACGACATTCTACAAAATGCCATGCTGCCTGAGGCAATTCACAATTATTATCGCCAGCCAGGTAATGAGACTGGCGAATTCATTGTACCGGATGGGCATTATTTTGTGCTCGGCGACAATCGAGATCATAGCCACGACAGCAGGTTCTGGGGATTTGTCCCAGAGCAGAACTTGGTAGGAAAAGCAGTGTTGAAATGGATGAGTTTTGAATTCAATCAGGATCCAAATAGCTGGCTACCGGGTTGGGTACCTGTTGGAGTTCGTTTTGCACGCTTGGGCGCTATCGAGTAACCCTCAGTTCGTCATGTCACTCGTCATCATTAGGGGTAAAATTGATTTCAGTACTAGCTTGTCAGTATTTAGTGAAACCTCAGCTCCCCATAAATCGAAAGAGCCCCTTAAGCGGGGCTTTGTTTTACCCTAGTCTTTGGCAATGACTTGGGTTCACGAAAAAACGAATGCCCGCAAATAAGGCAAATGAGACTGTCTATGACAGTAATTTAGACAGTCCGAACACCAGGAACTCACTGATTGCGGACTTTGCCCAGAATCAACACATTGTTGAGTTCGAAAAATTCCAGGCATTCACGCATTGTCAGAACCTGAAAAAAGCGTGCATTATCTTTTTCGTTTCTGCTGGTTACAAGGATGTAGCAAAATTTAGTTGATTATAGCAACCTAAGAAGATGGCGAACGTTACGAAATATCTGCATCGGACAAGGAGTGATTTAACATCGTAAAATGAACAATTCACTTAACCAGACACAGCAAGCGGTAATCGATTTATTCCGAGATAACGCTCATGACCAGGCCTGTGATCGCAAATTGGAAATAACCATAAACTTCCATCCTGATAGGCTAATTGATAACGGTCAAGGAGTTCTAAGCACGATCGCAAAAGACGGATTTATTCGATCCCAGTTTGAGACCGGTACTAGTAATGGCGGTCTAACTGCATACGTTGGCGGTGACCGCTGGAAATGGGAAAGTACCGCATTTTCTGGAATCTATGACAATGCGCGACCAAGCGATAGGCCCAAGTACGGTGCATTGAATTATCAGCAACACGGAGCTGGCGCATCGCCTAGATTTGGATCTTCTTTTTTTAAACTAAAATCCTCTGTTTTAGACAGGACAACGTTCTGCTATCCGGAAAGCTGGCTCGGGCCAAAAGAATTTGCGTATGCTGGTTATGTCCAACATTTAATTGAGCAAGCTAATTCTGATAATTTGGACGTGTTAGACAGATACATTGAGGCCCATGTGCATGGGGATCTCGTTGTCAGAGCTGATGTAGAGAGCATCGTGTTGGATCCCTGCTACCGAGGCACAGAAATCGAAGATGCAGCTTGGGAGCTTGGTTGCAAAGTTGAGTGGCACAATGGCTTTAAGGTTCTGGTATCTAAGCTACAAGAATATCCTGAATATCGCGGCGAGAAATACGTTCAACTCGCTCAGACAATCGCCAGAGATGGAATCCTTAAACCTGACACAATTGGCGCAGCAGTGAATGGCAAACTGTACAACGAGCAGGATTTAAAAAAGGTTTGGCACTACTTGGCAAAATTTGGAAATCTGAATTGAAAAATGCATAGCAATTAAATGAACTTCACCCCCTTTGGCGCCGGATGCAGAGCTCTAATTGAATGTTGTCTACTGGTTAGAGATGATTTACTGAGTTTACGAAAAAACAAATGTTGGCTAATAAGGCAAATCTGACAATTAACTTGTGAGATTTTGCCGCTCTGACCCACCCAAACTCACTGGAAGCGGACGTTGGTAGGGTTTGGCGAACGAAATTTCGAAGCTCACAAAATTGCCAAGACAGGGCTTTACTCGCCGAAAAATCGTCATCTTATAATGGTAGCGTTAGCAATAAACCAGAAAAAACAGCATCAGCTCTATATCGAGTAGCAAACATTCCATTATTTAAGGAGCAAGTATCATGTGCCCAGAGGGAGCAGTCCTGTTCGCTGGTTGCCTAATTCCGTGCTGTGCAGTCTGTGTGGATAATAGTCGTTCGCAGTATCATCCGGGGAACTGGGCTGATTTGACATGTTTATCTTAAATCCTGAAGTTACACTCAGCTGTCTGTCCGTGAATGGAGCTATTCGATGAAAATCAAAAGAATTTTATTGTTTTGGGTTGCATTGTATTTCCCAGGTTTAGCGTCGGCGACAAGTTCGCAGGGGCTGATCCTAATTTCACTTGACGGCTTTGCCAGACATTATCTGGACCGCTATCCTGCACCGGCGTTGCAACAACTGATCGCTGAAGGTACTGTCGCAGAGGCGATGCAACCGGTGTTTCCGAGTAAAACCTTTCCGAATCACTACAGTATTGTTACAGGCCTGTATCCGGCCAAACATGGCATTGTTGAAAACAATATTTACGATTCCGGCTTTGACGCAATATTCCGCTTAAGTCTGCGCGAGGAAGTGGCGAATCCACGCTGGTGGTTGGGCGAACCGATTTGGGTCACTGCGGAGAAACAAGGCAAAACTGCTGCGACTTTTTTCTACCCCGGCTCCGAAGCGGCGATCCGGGGCATCAGACCATCGAAGTGGCAGGTCTATGATGGAGACGTCAGCAACACAGAGCGGGTGCAGGGGATTTTAAAATGGCTGGATCTGCCGGCAGCACAGCGGCCAAAGTTTCTGACCTTATATTTCAGTACTGTCGATGATGCCGGCCACGCATTTGGACCTGATGCACCACAAACTGCAGCTGCTGTGGCTGAGGTAGACCGGCAAATAGCCTTGCTGGTCGAAGGATTAAAGCAACGTCAGTTGTACGGCAAAATCGATGTGATGATAGTGTCTGACCACGGTATGGCCGCGGTGACTCCGCAAAACACCATCCCGTTGGATCAGTTGTTTGACACAAAACAAGCTGCTCTGGTGTTGTGGACACCGGAGATTGTGTCGATTTTCCCGAAACCAGGCAAGCTGGACTCGATTTATCGGCAACTACAGCAACAATTACCAGCACACGCCAAAGTGTATAAAAAAGCTGAGTTGCCGGCGCGCTGGTACTATCAGGACTCAAACCGGATTGCGCCATTAATAGTGGTGCCGGAGGCCGGATGGCGTCTGATGCAGCAAAAGCGTCAGCAACAATGGCTCGCTGAACATAGTGCAGGGCAAATCAGCGGCAGCCATGGCTATGACAATCAACACCCGACAATGCAGGCGATTTTCATCGGTCAGGGCCCCTCTTTTGCCGCCGGTCGCACTATACCGGCTTTTGCCAATATTCAGTTGTACAACCTGATGTGCCGTATTCTCGGCATTACACCGGCAACCAATGACGGTGACCCGGCTTGGGTCGGCCAGATGTTAGAGCCTAAGACGCCGGTTGACACAGCAGAGTAAAGCTGCCGGGTGTTCAGTATTCCCCGAGGTCAGCATAAGCGGTTAACTTCTATAGTTAACGGTTTACATTTGATGATTTGTTGGATAATTGCAGTTAATTTACCACCGAATTGCAATTCCGGCTTGCCACTCGTTGCAGCGAACTTACCACCGAAGCCACAGTCGACGAGCCTAACAAGGCGCGCTTATAGTTAGTTGCCAAGAGGTTCAATGTGTAGTGGCACCCTGAAATTGGCCACCTGATCAGAGGATATGCTCTGGGTTCTCGAAAAGTCGAATGTCTGCAAATAAGGCAAATCTGACAATTAACTTGTGAGATTTTGCCGCTCTGAACCGCCCAAACTCACTGAAAGCCTACATTTCTCACAACAACTGAACTGGGGCTCTCGAAAATTTCGAGACATCACGGATGACTA
>JAHJNE010000615.1 GCA_018820995.1 Gammaproteobacteria bacterium
CCGCTGATCGCGGTCCGAACGATGCGATGGCTGGCGGTGCCCTCTAAATGCGCAATCAAGCCAAAGCCACAGTTTTCTCTGGCTTGACTGTGGTGATACAACCCCATGACTTTATCCTCCAACCTGTCCTGCATTCAAAAAATACCCGTCGTCATTGCTGCTGCAGCGGTGTCGGCCGCCTTCACTCACGCCCATCGCATAGTGAGCTATGCTCAGGACGATTCGCTCAGTTGCCTCCTACCTGCAACAGCAATGACTCGGGTATTGACCCGTTGTCATTGCTGCTGCGGTGTCGGCGTTTTCGCTCACGCGTACATGCATTGCTAATGATTTTGGTATAAATATGTTTATTTAGTGAATTATTATTCTAATTATTAGTTTTTTTACGTTTGAAAGAAAATAACGGCAATACTTTCAAGGGTCAAGGGTTGTTAGTGTTTTTACTCTAGACTTGTCTTCGTGTCGTTTAGACGTCTAAACATAAAGACCTGAGTTAGATATACCGATTATTCGGTAAAAATGCAAGCTGACTTTTGGTGTATATCCCGCCAACTGTCGCTTGTAGCTGATCCGATGAGTTTTGTAATAAAATTACAGTTTTTACGGATATTGGCATTAAATAGTGAAAAAATGCCAACAAAAAAGCTGCCGAAGCAGCTTTTTTTAGTTGGATTACCACGAGGGGTATGCCGGAGTTATGCGTTAATTATGCGAATTAATTGCATTTAGGAAAACGCATTTTATCAAGCGCGATAACCACCTTTTAAACCCTTGACTGTGACTGCGACTGCGTCATGAGCATGCAGCGATTCATAGTGGTTAACCCGCAACCAGAAATCATCAAATTCTGTTTGCTGGTTCAAGGTGTACTTTAACCGACGTGCGGCATCTTCACAGAACATCAGGTTCTGGCCGTTTAATCGGGCAAACTCCTGTTCATCAGCGCGCTTAACCGCTGCTTGGACTGGCGTTTTGAGCGAACCTTCAATTGCGTCAATTAAGGCAACAATTGGGAAATCGGTGAGTTTATGATTCAGCTTCACTTTAATTTCAGCCACAGAACGCTGGCTGTGTGGAGTTGCCACTATGCCTTGGGTGGTTCCTAACCAATCAACAACGAGCTCGCTGCTAATTTGATTTTGGCCGGCAAACTTCGCCGTAAATGCTTCCTGAATAAGCTGTCTGGCAAGTGCTGCTGAACAAGGGCAAGTAGAGGAATAGGGCACTTTAACCGCAAGTTCGACTGACAAAACCTTATCAACCACCTGACCTGTCACCGTGACTGGGTAAGCTTTCCAACCTTGCTTTTCGGTAATGAGTGCTTTGCGACGCAAGTGCAGATCAAAATCAAATTTTACAAAGGCCTGATTGCTTAAATCTTCATGGCTACTAATAAATCCATCCAGCAACTCACAGAGGCTGGCATGGCTTAAGCTGGATTCGCGGGATAATTCGTCCAGGAGTAAATAGAGTCTGGACATATGAATGCCTTTTGCTTTTGGATCTTTTAAGTTCACAAAAGCTTCAACATGCGCACTGACCTGACGCGGCGCTTCGCCGGCAATCGCCAGCATCAGTGGCACTTCAATATTGCTCATTCCAACCCAGTCCAGTACCCCTTCGGTGGTGGCACTAGAGTGGTTGGCTACATCTGGCATCGCTGTCGGCATGAATTCTCCAAGTCCGTCGATTGCATAAAAGGTTCAGCGCAGCTGGCGTTTATATTCGAAGCCAAATGGCAAGAATATGAGGGCGCGTCTGCTGGATAGCCGAAAAAGGGCTGCATTTTACCGCAGTTCACAAATTTGTCTTATGAAAAATTTGCGTTGAGGTCATCCATTTTTTCGAGCAATGCGCGAAATACAAGAATACCCGATTAAAACACTCGGGTATTCTACTCTTTCAATTTACGAGGTGACAAGTGAAGTGGATCAATTCGCAGCAATGCTAGTTTTGCAGTCTGACCCTCAAACGACCTTCAAAACGTTAGTTTAATTTCGTTTCGAAGGTTCCAACAACCACGGCTTTTGCTGCTTTGACCATCGTTTTACCTTTGGCGAACACGCTATCTATATGTAAAGTTTTCTTATCAATCAAAACGATATCTGCATCTTTGTCGACAGCGATCCGGCCTTTGTGGTGTAGGCCTAACACATCCGCCGGCGATGAGGTAATAGCCGCAATCGCATTGGATAGCGTGACCTGATAGTCCATAACGGCACTTCGGGCACTGGCATACAACGAACTGACTTTGCCAACTTCCAGCCCCAGTAACTGACCAGAACTACTAAAAATCGGCAAACTAGCGTTCCCATCTGAACTCAACGTGAGTTGCGAGACCGGAATACCTTGGGTCAAAGCCAATGCCAATGCTTGTGCTGCGGCCACTTCACCATGCTTTAAGTCGTATGCGGTGGTACTGGTGGTGAAATCAATAACACCTCCTGCTTGCGCAAACCGCAGTCCGGCGGCAAAAATTGCTTGATTACGATTGATATGGGTTGGGTAGAACTGACTGAGTTGTAATTCAGTACCGGCGATTGCGCGATGTAGCGGATCCAGTAACGAAGCGCCGGCGCCAACATGAACGCTGACAATACCGCCTTTTCCGGCCAGCATGCCGCCGACCCTGGCTTCAGCGGCAACTTTACGCAACTCGGTCAGGCTTGGTTGTGATGAACGGTGATCACTAATCGCTATTTCACCAACACCGATAAATTTATCGATCAGGATCAAATCATCCGTCACCGAGCCCATTATCGTGCGGCAAGGCACCTGGTATGAACCCGTATGGCAATAAGTGGAAATTCCTTCAATCTCAAGCGCATGTGCTTTGGCCAGCAGATTGGTTAAGGTACGTGTCGTCGCGTCAGTTCCCAATACGCCGATGGCGGTGGTGACACCGCCGAGTGTCGCATCCGTAAGCTGCATTTCCGGTGTGCGCGTGGCAAAACCACCTTCACCACCACCGCCGATAAAATGCACCAACGAATCGACAAAACCTGGTGTCAGATAAAAGCCGTTAGCGTCAATCATTTCAATCGGTAAATTACCGTCGCCCGGGTTTAAATCTTTGCCAATAGCTACAATTTTATTCGCTGCAACCAATACATCGAGCACACCTAAATCTTCAGGTGCGAGCACATGGGCATTTTTAAATAACTTTATCGCTGTCATAACATGTTCCTTATTGATAGCCGATGGCTACAGCCAACAGCACCGCAGAACTTGCCAAAGCAAACAGCCATAACTGCAGTTTCCAGGCAAACTTCGCCCATAACATCCAGTCCACCCGAACGACACCCAAGCAACCAATCAGTGACGCCGAGGTTGGAATGATACAATTGGTAAGGCCATCCCCCAGTTGAAATGCCAGCACCGCAATTTGTCGCGACACGCCCACTAGATCAGAAAGTGGTGCGACCAATGGCATCGTTAACGCCGCTTGACCGGAGCCCGAAGTGACAAAAAAATTAAAAATAGACTGAAAAATCAACATGAACCAAGCGGAGAAATAAGCGGGAACGCCTTCAAAACTGTTGCCTGCGACAAATAACAAGGTATTCAGTACCGAAGGTTGGGTTGGATCATCACCTCCAAGCAGCAACACAATACCTTTTGCCATACCTACAATAAGTGCTGCTGGCAGCAGTTCGGCGGCGCCTTGTTTAAAAGCATCGGCAGCACCGTTCATCGTCATACGTTTACCGATGATTGCGACTATGGCAGTGGCAAGACCGAGTGCAAAAAATTGGGTCGCAATTTCCGGGATATAATAACCTCGTGCAACGACACCCCAGATCACCCAGCCGATCCCTGCAACAAATAAGCTGAGAATCACCGCATCAACCAGCGCAAACGTAGCTTGCTGCTGGGCTTGCTGTTGTCCACGCAATTTCTGATCGCTGGTAAAGCTGACAGACAGTTCCGGATTTTCTTTGATTTTATTGGCGTATTTTAAAGTGAAAATGATTCCGAACAAGGTGAAAACTACCCACAACACCATACGATAGCCCGATCCAGACATCAGCGGAACATCGGCAATACCTTGGGCAATCGCGACGCTAAACGGATTCATCCAGCTGGTGGCAAAACCAATTTGAGTGGCAATATAAGTGACTAAGACTGTCGTAATAGCGTCATAACCCAACGCCAGCATCAAGGGTAGCAACACAATACAAAAAGCGATGGCTTCCTCGCCCATGCCAAATACTGCACCACCCAGAGAAAACATAAAGAACATCAACGGAATAAACAAAAACTGCATATGTTGGGTGCGCTTAATCAGCGCCAGAATGCCATTATTCACGGCACCGGATTGCATGATGATGCCAAAGGCGCCGCCGGTCAGCAAAATAAAGGCAATGACACCGACTGCTGCGCCCATTTTGTCGCCGGAGACCATGCCTTCAAAAGCGTAATTCAGAAAACCGGTTTCGCCTTGTTC
>JAHJNE010000616.1 GCA_018820995.1 Gammaproteobacteria bacterium
CACGCGCACATACCATTGGTCGGTTAGCATTGGCTCAATCACTACGCCCGAGCGATCGCCGTATGGCAGGGAGTTGGTCAGCTCTTCAATCTTCTCTAATAAACCGGCAGCGTCAAAAGCGGCGATGATGGCTTTGCGCGCGGCGAAACGGTCTAGGCCAGCCAATTCGGCAGGGATCGGCGCACTCAGATTTGAATTTTCTTCACCGTTGGTAAAATAACACTCGCCGGCAGCGCGAATTGTGGCATCCAGCGTCATCATGTTGATCATTGGCAACTGATGGCGTTTACCCACTTCGTAGTCGTTAAAGTCATGGGCTGGAGTGATTTTGACGCAGCCTGAGCCTTTTTCTTTATCGGCGTGCTCGTCAGCAATAATTGGAATACGACGGTTCACCAGCGGCAACAGAATTTCTTTGCCGATCAATGACTGGTAACGTTCATCGTCTGGGTTCACAGCAACCGCAGTATCACCGAGCATCGTTTCCGGACGGGTGGTCGCAACCACTAAATAATTTTTGCCATCGGCAGTTAGTACGCCATCGGCCAATGGGTAACGCAGATGCCAGAAATGGCCACGTTGCTCTTTGCTTTCAACTTCTAAATCAGAAATTGCTGTGTGCAGTTTTGGATCCCAGTTCACCAAACGTTTGCCGCGGTAAATCAGGTCGTCCTGGTACAACCGAACAAACACTTCCTGTACAGCGTTTGACAGGCCATCGTCCATGGTGAAACGTTCTTTTTCCCAGTCCACCGAATTGCCTAAACGACGCATTTGCTCGGTGATGGTGCCACCAGATTCGGCTTTCCATTCCCAGACTTTCTCAATAAATGCATCGCGGCCCATGGCGTGGCGATCAGGTTTACCTTCAGCAGCGAGTTTGCGTTCAACCACCATTTGCGTGGCGATCCCAGCGTGGTCAGTGCCCACTTGCCATAAAGTGTTTTTACCTTGCATCCGTTGGTAGCGGGTCAGGGCGTCCATAATGGTTTGCTGAAACGCATGGCCCATGTGCAGGCTGCCGGTGACATTTGGCGGCGGGATCATAATGCAATAAGCGCCGTTTGAGTTGTCACCTGAAGGTTTGAAGTAGCCTTTGCTTTCCCAGGCCTGATACATGGCCTGTTCGATTTGACTTGGGTTAAATTTCGTTTCCATTGCGATACCTGTTTCAGCTGGCCTGGACGGTTTGTGGCGTCACACCAAGCTGGCGATAGTGTTTATACTTTTGCCGGGCGATGTCTTTATCAGATTCCGCCTGCGGCACAAATTCGATGATCTGACTGAACCTATTGGCAAATGCCGGGACAGTCGAGGTTAAATTGATCAGCACCTGACGGCTGTTTTTTGGCGGCAACCAACTGATTTCAATCGGTGCGCCACGGGCAGGGCCTTCGCCAGCCAGGTTATGCGGCACAAAACTGTGCGCATCAAACTGCCATAATACCTCATCCAGCTGTTCAGCGTCTTGCTGATTTGCGCAGTACACAAACACCTTTTGGTTATTGCGATAGAGGTCGGCACACAAAGAGCAGGCCTGCAAAATGGCAGTCGGCACCGTTGAAGTGTCTGGGCTGGTCGATTCAACAGCGGCTGGCAGATAAAACTGTACTTGCATCTCGGGGTTGACCTTGCAGCATCACTGGCCCGAAGGCCAGCTTGCAGAATATGAGGGTGCATTGCACCCCAGAACTCAAGAACGGATAAACATTGTCGCTGTTCAGCTTTCCGGGTGATGGCCAGCGCGGTTAATTAAAAACTGCGTTAACATCGCGACCGGGCGGCCAGTGGCACCTTTGTCTTTGCCACCACTACGCCAGGCAGTTCCTGCGATATCCAAGTGCGCCCAGTTATATTTGCGGGTGAACTTCGACAAGAAACAGGCCGCAGTAATAGTGCCAGCGGCACGGCCACCTAAGTTGCTAAAATCAGCAAACGGGCTTTCCAGCTGGTCATGATAATCGTCCCACAATGGCAAACGCCAGGCGCGATCACCACTTTGCTCAGACGCGTTCAAAATTTCATGCGCCAGTGGGTTGTGGTTACTGAGTAAGCCTGAAGCATGCTTGCCTAAAGCAATCACACAAGCGCCAGTCAGGGTTGCCACGTCAATCACCACATCTGGGTCAAAGCGTTCGACATAGGTCAGCGCATCACACAGTACCAAGCGGCCTTCAGCGTCGGTGTTGAGCACTTCAACGGTTTGACCTGACATGGTGGTGAGTACATCACCAGGGCGATAGGCTTTGCCATCCGGCATGTTTTCGGCGGCAGCTAAAACCCCAATCACATTGAGCGGTAAACCCAAAGTCGCCACAGCGTTCATGGTGCCAAGCACGGAAGCTGCGCCACACATATCATATTTCATCTCGTCCATCGCATCGCTGGGTTTGATGCTGATGCCGCCGGTATCAAAGGTTAAGCCTTTGCCGACTAAGACGACTGGTGCGCTATTATCCATCGCACCCTGATATTTGATCACCGCCATTTTGGCTTCATTTTCAGAACCACGAGCGACGGCCATATACGAATGCATACCCAGTGCGGTCATTTCGTCCACACCCAGTACTTCAACGGTTAGTTTGTCAGTGATGTGGTGTAAACCAACCGCTTGGTCAGCCAGCCATGCCGGCGTGCAGATATTTGGTGGCATGTTGCCAACGTCTTTACATTGTTTGATGCCAGCGGCTATGGCTAAACCATGTTCAACCGCTTTTTCGCCGATGGTTAAATCACGACGGGTCGGCACATTAAAAACAATTTTACGCAGCGGACGGCGGGTTTCATCTTTTTTACTTTTGAGTTTATCAAAGGTGTACAGGCTGTCCTGGGTGGTTTCGACCGCATGACGGACTTTCCAGTAGGTGTCACGGCCTTTGACATGCAGCTCAGACAAAAAGCACACCGCTTCCATCGAACCAGTTTCGTTTAAAGTACTAATTGTTTTGGCAATGATTTGGCGATACTGGCGTTCGTCTAATTCACGCTCTTTACCGCAACCCACCAATAACACACGCTCACTGAGCACGTTCGGCACATGGTGCAATAACAACATCTGGCCTGGTTTACCTTCCAGATCACCGCGGCGCAGCAGGTTGCTAATATAACCTTCGCTAATTTTATCTAATTGTTCGGCCACCGCAGATAACCGGCGTGGTTCATACACACCAACTACAATACAAGCACTGCGTTGTTTTTCCGGACTTCCGCTTTTAACGCTGAACTCCATGTCAACTCCTGATTCTAAGAGACGATGTTCGGGGAGGTGCAAGCCTCAGCGCAGCTATACCCAAAATCATTGAAGGTTCGGGGTTGTTGGCTGCCTTCGCTCACCCTTGTCACATAGGTGACTATGTTCCTAGGGCTTTGCTCAGTTGCCGCCTACCCGAATCTTCAATGATATTGGGTATAACGTTTAGTCGCGCTGATAAAAAAGCTCGGATTTCACCGTACTTTAGTCGATAATAATTGCTATAAACATCCAGTTTACTTAAAAATTGTCAGGGTGCCAGTAAAAAGACTGGTTTTTGGAGCGCATTTTGATTGTTTTTCGTTATTTGATTGGTGAAGTGTTTAAATCTCAGCTTGCAGTGTTCTTGATTTTAATCACCATTATCTTAAGCCAACGATTTGTAAAAACTCTGGCTGACGCCTCTGAAGGCGAGCTACCAGCGCAATTGGTGTTGGAGCTGGTTGCACTAAAACTGCCGCAAATGGCTATTCTGATCTTGCCTTTGGCGGCATTTTTAGGTGTTTTGATTGCTTACAGCCGGATTTATGCTGAAAGTGAGATGACTGTGCTGCACGCCACTGGCATCAGTGAATGGTATGTTGCGCGGGTCACTTTAGCATTATCTGTCATCATAGCGTTGTCAGCCGGGGCTTTGACATTGTATCTCAGCCCTTGGTCGTCCGAGCGTGAATATCAGTTGATGGAAAAAGTATCTTCTGATCCTGGGCTCGCGACGTTGATCCCAGGCCGTTTTCAACAAACCTCCAATGAAAAAGCCGTGGTGTTCGTCCATGATATCAGCCGTAATGGCGATACATTATCAAAAGTTTTTCTGGCGCAACAAGCCACTGACGAAGGTGGTCAGCACTCGGTGGTCTATGCACAAAGTGGTACCGTGAGTGAGGATGCCAGCGGTGCGCAGCGACTGGTATTGAGCAATGGCCGCCGATATGCCGGTGCTGTTGATGCACCGCAATATGATGTGCTGGAGTTTGCCCGTTATGACATGCAAATTCGCGAACAGCAAGTGGAGCAACGTCGGCGGAAACTGAAAAGTCTTCCCACGTCGGAATTGATGCAGCAACAAACGCCGGAAGCGGTCGCTGAAATGCACTGGCGGTTAGCCATCCCACTTTCGATCCCGATCCTGATGATGTTGGCGGTACCGCTGAGTAAAGTGAATCCGCGCCAAGGCAAGTTTGGCCGGCTGTTGCCCGCATTAACACTATTTTTGGTGTACTACATTCTGCTGATTGTCGGCACGAATTTACTGCAAAGTGGTAAATTGCCACTAGCGCTTGGTATGTGGTGGATCCACGCGTTGGTACTGCTGTTGGCGACCATTTTGTTGCTACAAAATCGTGCCGGAGCACAACGGCTCAAAGCGCGGATTTTTGGCCGGGGTGAACATGCTTAAAATTGTTGATGTTTATATTGGCCGCAGTATTTTAACGACTTCAGCATTGTCGTTGTCAGTGTTATTGGCATTGTCCGGCATGTTTCGGTTTATTGATCAGCTGCGGTTGGTTGATCGTGGCGATTACAGCATGCTGATGGCCGGTATGTTTAGCTTGTTCAGCATTCCCGGTGATGTCGTGTTGTTTTTTCCGATGGCGGCGTTAATCGGCGCGCTGATTGGCCTTGGCATGTTGGCAAGTAATAGCGAGCTGGTGGTGATGCAGGCGTCTGGCATGTCGCGGCTGAACATTATTAGCTCAGTGATGAAAACCGCCTTGTTAATGATGGTGCTGGTGATGGTTGTTGGTGAGTGGGTGGCACCGGCGTCGGAGCGGTTTGCCAGAGAGTTAAAAACCAAAGCAATTTCCGGTGGAAATTTGTTTGCGGCGCAGCAAGGTGTCTGGGCGAAAGACGGTGATGATTTTGTCAATATCAAGCAAGTGTTGGATAGCGGCGATCTGAAAGACATTACCATCTACGAATTTTCTCCAGAGCTGGTATTGCAGGCGGTTGTGAACGCCAAAACAGCTGCATTTAATGCGGGTGTCTGGCAGCTCGAACAAGTCAGTCGTTTGCATTTTCGCGATGACAAAATTGAAC
>JAHJNE010000617.1 GCA_018820995.1 Gammaproteobacteria bacterium
CAGTGGAATGGACCACTTCACCTGTGGATGTTGTTTAATCTGCTGATAATGCTGCCAACTGATATTGTTGGTTGCATTCCCTAGTCGAAACACGCTGTATAACAACAAATTCAGCTGACCAGAGCGGGCACCAACAATTAAGTCAGTGCCAGACACCGTACTGGTAAAACTACGTTTCGCTTCCAGCCGCAAATGATCTATCCCCAACAGCAAAGCAATGCTAATGACCAATGACAATAACGTCATCAAGGCAGTGCCGCGCCTGTTCCACAAACTTTGCCGGGCTAAGCGCATTAACATGGTGTGTGCTCCCCTTTGTCAGTCTGCTTTTCTGCCACCATGAGACTGGCTGAATTTGCACGCACATCGTTATCGATGACGCCAGCAACCAGGTTATCCATCTGCAGAACCGAACCAAAAAAATGAGCTAACTGCTGATCATGACTGACAAAAATCACGGTTGTGCCACAACGGTCGGCTTCTGCCAGCAGTAATTTAATAAATGCATCCCGATTGTCAGCATCAAGTGCCGACGTGGGTTCATCAGCAATCAGCAATGCCGGTTCGTTGAGCAAGGCTCGTGCAATCGCAACCCGCTGTTGTTGGCCAACACTGAGTTGTTGCGCCGGCTTTTGCCACAAAGATTGGTGCATGCCTAAAGCCGTTAACAGATCATTGGCACGCTGTTGGGCGTTTGGCAGCGCTTTGCCTGCAAACTGTGCTGCCAGAAGTACGTTATCCAACACCGATAAATAAGAAATTAAATTCAGTTGCTGAAAAACGACCCCGATATTGCGGGCGCGGATCGCATCTCGTTTCGCGCCAGACAACGGCTGAAACAATTGCCCGCCAATATAGATTTCGCCTTGCGTTAATGTATGAATACCACAGAGCAGATTGAGCAACGTGGTTTTACCGGATCCTGATGCACCACGAATAAATAAATGCTGCCCTACTCGCAGCGAGACCGAAGGAATATCAAGCGTAAAGTGGTTTTGGCCTGGCCATTGAAAATGAAAATTTTTGAGTTCAAGCGCCGGAAAATTCGGTTTTGATAACACAAGCAATCTCGTCGAAGTGATATGATGAAGTCCAATCCGTACTTTATAACATATGCCTGAGAGTAAGCTCTAATGTTGAAACCGTTGTTGATAGGGTTATTCCTGAGTCTGGTCGCATTCGAAAGTTTCGCGGACACTTCTGAAACTGCTGCTGAATCTGCCACTGAATCAGCGAAAGGTGCCGCTGCGGCGTCCGCAGTGCAAACGCTGGAATGGACAGATTTACTGCCGCCGGAAGATTTGGCAAAAATGGAAGCGTTGCCTGAAGTCAGTCATGAAGGTGGTGAAGGTGCAGCCAGCGGTTTGAAACAACAAATGACCAATGACGACCCGTCTAGTCAGGCTTGGAATGAAGTGCTGCAATCGGCCAATGTTCGCGGCGAACTCAATGGCAAAAAAGTGCGGATCCCAGGATTTGTGGTACCTATTGAATATGATGACGCACAAAATATCAGTTCATTTTTCTTAGTCCCTTATTTTGGCGCTTGTATTCACGTGCCACCACCACCGCCAAATCAAATTATCTTTGTGACCAATGCCAAAGGCTTAAAAGCGGATATGATTTATAACCCATTCTGGATTGAGGGGACTCTGACGACCGATACCATGAGCCATGATCTCGCCAATTCAGCTTACAGCCTTAAAGTCGACACCATCAGTGAATACGTTTACGAATAATTGCTGAGCCAGCACCCCAAAAAAAAGCGGGGTTAACACGACATCGAAAACTCACGATGTTGAACCAACCTCGCGGGGTGCTGCAGATTTATAAACACTGAGTGACCTGCATTTGGCTAGCTGTTACTTCAGATGCAAACCTTGGGTTAGTCACGCAATTTTAGCGTTGGTTGATTGGCATTAAGCTCTTGCACCCCTGCTTCTCCATCAATCAGAAATTGCACTTTAATTGTCGACAAGCCAGGTGCCAGCTCGAAAAGACTGAACTGCAAATTTTGCAGTTTTAATGGAGCCTGACATAACAGCTGAATATTGGCGAATAAATCGCCGTGATCGTGTTCATCCGGTTCTGCCCGAACTTCCTGCCCTGCCATCGTGCAATTTGCATCGGTATCCGCAACAAACCACCGACCACTTTGCAGCATCTCCAATTGTGTTTTTTGCTGTTGTTGCTCTTCGACTGTCACCGGCTCATGTTCAAAACCAATGATATTACCCACTGCAGTCACCAATGCCAGTTCCGCTTCATTGCCGTCCAACACAAAGGTTAACTGCGCTTCACCATGCACGTGACTGCCATGCGAGGTCATTTCTTCGGCAATCACGGGGCTTAGCCAGCCCGAAAATATTACTGCAATCAATAAAGTTGTGGCTTTAAAAGGGTTTCGATTTAAAGTTGGTGTAGGGATCGTCATGGCATCTCCGGCACTTTTTGGGTTTGCACAATCATACTCAAGTTTATCTCCGGTGCAATCACTCACTGACTAGCCGAAATGACAATACCTTTGAAATCAATGTATAAAGCTGCAAAATAGCCGTTCACGCCAGACAGTGGATCGTTAATCTGAATCCCTCATTACTGGCACTTTGCAGTTCAAGCTTCCCTTGCAATTTTTCACTCACCAATTGCCGGATAATCGACATCCCCAACCCGGTGCCGCCATCATGCTCCCGAGTAGTAAAAAAGGGTTCAAACACCCGTGCTTTTGTGCTGTCATCCATACCGACACCATTATCGCAGTAACAAAATTCAAACTCATGGTCGGTGTTGAAC
>JAHJNE010000618.1 GCA_018820995.1 Gammaproteobacteria bacterium
GCTGATGGTTTCTCGACCAACACTGCTTCAACCAAAATCACTGTCAAACCAAATGACCTGAAAACTCTGGATGCGTTTTATGACCCGGCAGGCGCTGCATTTATCGGTGCATTGTCTGACAAAGATACCAGCTCAAACTGGGCTAAATGGGTAAAAGCCGCTGTCACTGCAGCGGATCAAGACTAAGCCATTGATGTGATATCGAGAAAATAAGGCGCTGTTTTGCGCCTTTTTTTCGATTAAAAGCAGGAAAAGAACTGATGAATACGCATTTCAGACGCAAAAAAATTGCAGGTGCCATCGCGCTGGCGCTGCTGAGTAGCCCATTGGCATTGGCGCAAGAAACGGCACAAACCGGACAAGATCAAGCGATTGAAGAAGTTGTCGCCACTGGCAGTCGTCTGCAAGGTAGTGCGGCAGCCGTGATTGAAGAACGGAAAAATCAGGCTTTTGTGGCCGATATTCTGGGCGCTGAACAACTATCCCGTACCGGTGACTCTGACGCGGCATCGGCGTTGCGTCGGGTGACGGGTCTGACATTGGTCGACGGCAAGTTTATTTATGTCCGGGGCTTAGGCGAGCGTTATTCCAGCGCACGCCTGAACGGCGCCAATATTCCAAGTCCGGATCTGACCCGTAACGTCATTCCACTGGACATCTTCCCTTCGAGCATTATCGAAAGTATGGCGGTTCAAAAAGCCTACTCCCCTTCGATGCCGGCAGCATTTGGTGGTGGTAACATCGATATCCGCACCAAAGGCGTGCCAACCGAATTTACGGCTGGCCTGGAAGTAGGTGTTGGGAAAGACAGCAACTCGGGTTCTGGCTTTACCTATAAGCGCAACGATGAAGGGATCCCACAGGCGCTGCAACAAGGCGTGGTTAAATATCGTGGCGATTTTACCTTACGTGGTATTGTCGAAAAAGATGGCCTGAAAGATAGCGCCACGGCGACCCGCGCTGCCCAAGCGTTGCAGATTAATAATCAGTTACTGAAATCTCTGCCAAGAAACGTTGCGCTGCAAGACGAATCACTGGATCCAAAATACAACATCAAAGCTCATATCGGCGATAGTTTCGGCGAATCATTATTGGGTGGTCAGATTGGTGTGTTTGCTGCGCTGTCGTATGACAACAGCTGGAACTACAGTGAACGCAAAACTGGTGTTATTGCTGAAACTGTGACCGACTCGTGCAGTACCGGTTTAGCCACGGCAGCCGAAGCCCAAGCAAGCTGCTACAACACGGTCAAAGATTCTAAAGTGACCACAGAAACACTGCGCAAAAATGGCGTGTTTAATCTGGGGTATAAATTAGACCAGAATGAAGTCAGCTACAGCAAAATGTACTTGTCGGACACCGAAGATGAAACTGACATTTCCATTTTACAAAGCCCGAACGCCAGTACCATCAAAACTATTATGGGCACAGGTCAGGCCGTACGTACCCATAACTTTGAATACCAGGAACGGACGCTGGATATCGACCAGTTCAAAGGCCAGCATACATTCCTGGACTACGGTGGCATTGGCTTTGACTGGCAATATACCCAGTCGGTGGCTGAAACTGAAATCCCAACCGACGTCAGCTATAGCTTTGAAGATTTCTACAGCGGCAACGGCGCTTACCAGCGTTCGGCGATTACCGGCGATGACAACCGGATTTCTTATTCCTATGTCACGATGGAAGATCACGTCAAGTCGTACAGCGGCAATCTGAACTTGCCGGTAAGCCTTGGCAAGTACGAAATGGAATTTAAAGCGGGTTACGATTTCAGCGACAAAGCGCGGATGTACAACACTTCCACTTTTGCCGTCAACAACACCACAGGTGTCGCACTGACGGTGAATGACAATGCCGATGGCATCCTGGGCATGACCAATTACCTGAATGACACCTTCATCGGCAATAATGCGATGTTGGTGGATTTTCGTGAGCCAACGGCACCTGATGCCGACGATTACCTGGCCGCACAGAAAATTGATGCCCTGTATGGTGAATTCGACGTGATCTACGACAACCTGCTGCGCATCAGTGGTGGTGTACGTTATGAAGATTTCAGACAAGTATCTATCGGTACTTCCAGCCTGATCTTCTCGCGCGAACAGATGGACATTTACTACAACAGTGAGCGTATTGCCAACGGCAGCATCAA
>JAHJNE010000078.1 GCA_018820995.1 Gammaproteobacteria bacterium
AGCCGCAATTGGTCGCCACTCAATTACGATAAAAAGTTTCGTGGTAATGTCAGTCTAATTAGCGCACTCAGTGAATCGCTTAATGTGCCTACTGTCAGACTAGGCTTGCAACTTGGTTTGCCGGCGCTTCAAAAAAATCTGCAGCAATTAGGATTGGAAAGAGAGATCAAATTACGGCCGTCATCGTTATTGGGCGCGATTGAATTAAGTCCTTTGGAAGTGGCGCAACTGTATCAAACAATTGCCAATAAAGGCCAATATCGTCAGTTAGCGAGTATTGCAGCCATTACCACTCAAGATGGGACTCGGGTATATCAGCGTTCATCTAAACCGCAACAGCGGATTGACGCTTCCGCAACTTATTTACTGCAGTATGCAATGCAACAAGCCGCGCAAAGTGGCACCGCACAAAGTCTGGCAGCACAATTCCCTCGCCAGAAATTTGCCGGAAAGACCGGCACGTCCAGTGATTATCGTGATAGTTGGTTTACCGGATTTGACCATGAGACCAGTTTAACTATTTGGGTTGGCCGTGATGACAATAAAGCGATTGGTCTGACCGGCGGCAGTGGCGCATTACCTATATTTAGTAAATATTTTCAACAGCTTGGTGTAAATTCTTTGTTTCGGGCTGTGCCTGAAAACGTGCAAAAGCGCTTTGTAAGTAAGACAAGTGGCCGTTTTGTTGAAGATTCTTGCGTTAACGTATTGTTATTACCAGTGATATGGGTTGAAATGCCTTTGCAGCAAGATTGTGATTAAATACATTTTCAGTCACCATGCTGCAAAGCGTGGTGCAGGTCGATTGATCACAATGCCAGAGCGATAGTGAGAAGTTACTTCTTATTGGCAAACAACGCCGAATCACAATGTCGGTCAATAACGCAGGTAAATTGAGCAGGTTATGTCATCTAAACCAGAACAACAGCTAAAAGTCGGGGATTGGTGGTACTTGCCGGAGCAAGACAAACTCGTCAAAGTCGATGCCACGGGCGAGATTACCGCCACCGCTGATCTAGACAATTTGTGCCAAAAAGCCATGAACTACTTTATCCTCAACGCCGGACGACTGATCACCAGAGATGAAATTCTGGCTGATGTCTGGGGAGTTCGGGATGTTTCTGATGGCCGTATTTCCAGAGTGATCAGGGTATTGCGGGTCGCACTCGGCGACGATAGCCGTGAACCCAAATATATTGAAACCATCCCTAAACGCGGTTTTCGATTTATCGCACCAGTGGTTGATGTGATTCCACAACCTACTGTTGAAAGCCATGTTGCTGCAGAAAACGGTCAGCAAACTACAGAAACTTCGGTCCATCCAGAATCTAACAATCCTAGCCCGCTGCCTCGTCGTGTTTGGTATCGTTGGATTGCTACGATCTCAGTGTTAGGCTGTGCGGTGCTTTATTTGTTATGGCAGCAGTTTTATTTACCGGTGCAGGAAGTGGCTGGGGTGCCATTTAAACGCTTTCAGCCATTAACTAGTTTAAAAGGCCTGGAAATGCATCCGGCGATGTCACCGGATGGCCAATATTTGGTTTTTAACTATCTCAATACAGAGTCGCAAGAACAACTAATATTGCAGCAGATGTCAACCTCAGCACAGACGGTGCTGGTGGCGGATGGTTCGAGTCTTTCCAACGCGGCCTGGCGACCCGACGGTCAAGCACTGGCTTATTTAAAAGCGCAACGTGGTAAAAGTTGTCAATTACGTTTATTAACCCTCAATGCTGATTTTAAAGGCGTCGCCAGCGATACCAAGCTGACAGACTGCAACCCGGATAGCTTAACTGGCCGGCTTAGTTGGTCACCGGATGGTGCCTCTATTGTGTTCCCGGATAATCCGGATAATTCGCCTAATTTAGTACTGATGTTATATCCGGTTGGTGGCGGAAAAGTGGAACAATTGACTACCCCACCACCGACCAGTGTTGGCGATTTTGCCGCCCGTTTTGCCAAAAAAGGCAATCAACTGGTATTTATGCGCGACGTTGGCGGTGGCAGCGGCCAAATCTGGGTATTAGATTTAGATAAACGTACCACGGAAATGTTAGTGCAATTAAAAAACAACTATCCGGTCAATATCGATTGGTATGATAATGATCGTAAGATTATTTACCCGGACACCCCCAACAGCGTCAGAACCATTGATATCAAAAGTAAAAAAATCGAAACCTTGTATCAAACCGACAACGACATGTTTGAATTAACCGTTAGTGCTCAAAACCGGGTTTTAGCTGTGGTTGGCCAACTCCGCGTCACGACCATTATGAAAATTAATAACCCACTGACCAATCCTCAGCCAACCAAAGAGCTGGTGTTTGAATCGAGCCGCAGTGAACGGATGCTGCAGAATGCGTTGGCCGATGATTTACCTTCGGCAGTATTGTCCAACCGCAGCGGTTTATTTCAGTTTTGGTTTCATTACCCGGATGGGCGCCAGTTGCAGGTCAGTAACTTTAAAGACTGGATTATGCTGCGCGAAATGATGTTTTCACCGGATGGTCAACGGTTATTGACCAGTGTCAGCAATGAAATCTGGGTTTTTGCCGTCGGCCAACCACCGTTGTTACTAAGTAAAGAAGGTGGCACGGCACGTAACCCCAGCTGGAGCCCTGACGGTCGGTTTGTTTATTTCAGCAGTGCGGTGCAAGGCCGTTGGCAAATTTTAAAAACTGATACCCAAAGCCTGGAGCAAAGTGTGGTGGCGCTGGATCTAGATTATTACCAGGAAAGCCCCAATGGCGCTTATCAGGTCGTGCGGCGTAGCGCCGATGCTGGTTATGAGCTACATATCCGCGCCACTGGCGAAGTGATCGAACTACAAATCGAATCTAAAGGGGTTTTGATTCCCCATTTTGTGTTACGGGAAAAAGCTCTGTATTAC
Organism: Gammaproteobacteria bacterium; assembly: GCA_018820995.1. Taxonomy (GTDB): domain Bacteria; phylum Pseudomonadota; class Gammaproteobacteria; order Enterobacterales; family Alteromonadaceae; genus Pararheinheimera. The sequence goes on from JAHJNE010000078.1 coordinate 2,891, forward strand.
AGCACATATTTAGATAATGGCATGTTGGATATTCGGCGTTATAACTTGGCCAGCCGTCAGTTGACGAGTATCGAGCATGGTGCTAAAGGCTCTCTTCGCAGATTTTCAGTCAGTCTGGACGAGCAATATATTTATCTGCCGCAAACTACTTTAGGCAATCTCGATATCGCAGAGTTGCCTTAAGCAAAAATTTATCAAGATTTTGTCGGGCTTTCGTCAGGTGCAAAGCACATCCATTCTGCTGTAGTGGCGCTGGATTGTTCCAACACACAACAGGAGTTTATTATGAATCATGTGAAGCTTTTTACACTGGTTACTTTACTATTAGTTGCCGTTGTTAGTACCCAATCTGCGGTGGCATTGCAAGCTGCAAACCAGCCAACTGCAATCTATATAAGCTCCGCCGCCGCTGTACAGCCGGAAGAGGATGACCATGAAGAGCCGGACGTCGGTGGTGAATGTCCATATTTTGTATTTCCTTATTGTGAGGCGCACGTCGATTAATGTGACAGGCTGGTTATTAGTCGGCCGGATATAAACTTATCGCCAAATATAATCCGGTAAGTTTAATAGTCTTAAATAACAACTACTTTGATGTATACTCCCCAGAGCCGTCAATTGCCTGGGGAGGCCTTTATGCATTATGCCGAACCTCTGATTCGTTTTGCTAACTGGCGCTTTGAACGAGCGACGGGTCGGTTAGTGCGCGCTGATGAACCAGC